>NZ_JASCAS010000005.1:0-133709 GCF_029967615.1 Aeromonas sp. V90_14
CCCCCCCCTCTTTTGCATCCGCACCGGCGTGCCCTGCTCCCCATGATCTAGGCTCAACAGAACCACGACGAGGAGATCATCATGCCGTTACGCCTGCTCATCTGCTGCTGTCTGCTCTGCGCCCTGCCCGTCCAGGCGCTGACCATCGCCATGGTGCTGTGGCGCGGCGAGACCGATGCCGAGCGCGGCTTTCGCGACGAGCTGAACCGGCTCGGTCATCACCCCACCTTCGTCACCTTCAACGCCAATCAGGACAGAACCGTGCTGGCTACCCTGCTACGCCAGCAACTGCTGCCCTCCCTCGCCGACTACGACTATATCTACTGCTTCGGCACCACCGCCACGGCCATGGTCAAGAGCCTGGTGGGCAACCGCAAGCCGTTGATTTTCAGCATAGTGTCCGACCCCGTCGGGGCCGGATTCCTGTCCGACGACAAGACGGAGAACCAGATGGTGGCCGGCACCAGCAACATGGTGCCGATGGCGCTGCAGCTCGCCAACGCCCGTCGCTATCTGCCCGCTGGCAAGGGGTTGCTGCTGCCGTTCAACCCGCGCGAACAGAACACCCTGCTGACCGGCGAGCTGCTGCTGCGCGAAGCCCATCGCTACCAGTGGGATCTCACCACCTGGCGCATCGCGCCGGACAAGCGGCGGCTGGCCAGCGAACTCAAGCGGCTGCAGCACGACGCCAAAGAGAGCATCGTGTTTCTCGCCGCCGACAGCTATCTGCTCTCCATCGCCCCCGAACTGCTGGCCGCCCTCAACGAGGCAGGCATCCCCACCATCTGCAGCGCCGAGCTCTATGTCGAGCACGGCTGCACCGTCGGCACCATCAGCAGCTATCGGGCCCTCGGCCAGATGGCGGCCAACATCATCCACCGCAACCTGCAGGGCACCCCGCTGCAGGATATCCCGCTGCAGACCGACCCGGCGCCGCGGCTGGTACTGGGCAAGCAGCTGGCCGAGATCACCCCCTCTTCCACCGACCACTGAGCCCCTCATCCCCCTTCTTCCCTCCTCCCGTCACCTTGCCGGCAGGGCGCCCTGTCGGCGGTGGCGAGCCATCCGATACCCAGCCCCATCGTCAAAACATGTTTCTATTGCACAGCTAATGAAAATCAATATCATTAGCATCCTCCCAAATGGGAGAAAACAAAATAATTACAAATAAATCAACAAGTTCAGACCATCAGGTCGCTTCTTCAAGAGTCAACACGCAACATGCACACACCTCACCACCCGCGCACTCTGCTGAGTGTCGCCCTGCTGGCCCTGAGCGCCGGCGCACACGCCGAAGACGAGACCATGACAGTGGTCGGCAAACGCAGCCAACATGAAGAGGTCGCCACCGCGACCCGCACCAACACCCCGGCCAAGCTGGTGCCGCAGGCCATCGACAGCGTCAAGGCCAGCGAGCTGACCGCCTTCGGCCAGCCCACCCTGAGCGAGGCGCTGACCGGCATCCCCGGCGTCAACGCCAGCGGTGACACCCGTTTCGACGGGGTCAACATCCGCGGCTTCAGCGCCAGCAACGACTTCTATCTGGACGGCTTTCGCGACGACATGCAGTACACCCGCGACCTTGGCAACACCGAGCGGGTCGAAGTGCTCAAGGGGCCGGCGGCGGTGCTCTATGGCCGTGGCAGCACCGGCGGCATCGTCAACCGGGTCAGCAAGAAGCCGCAGAAGGGGCTGGAATCCAGCGTCAGCGCCCAGGTCGGCAGCTTCGACAGCCGCCGGCTGGCCGCCGACCTGAACGGCGAAGCGGGTGAGCAGGTGCAGGTGCGCCTCAACCTGGCTCAGGAAGACAAGGACAGCTTTCGCAACGGCGTGACCAGCAAACGCACCCTGCTGGCCCCCTCCGTCAACTGGGAGATCAGCGACAAGCTGAACTGGCTCGTGCAGTACGAGCGCAACGAGCACGACCGCACCCCGGATCGCGGCATCCCCGGCGTCAACGGCCGGCCGGCCGACGTGCCGAAGGAGTATGTCTACAGCGATACCCGCCGCGACTTCATCGACGACGTGGCCCAGTCAACCCGCTCACGCTTTACCTGGGACATCAACGATCAGTGGCAACTGCGCCAGCAGCTGGGCTACACCAGCCTCGACAGCCAGTTCGACAACACCTATGTCACCAGCGTGAAGGGGGATCAGGTGACCCGCTCCCGCTGGCAGCAGGATCTCAAGGCCAACAGCCTGATCAGCAACACCGAGGCCGAAGGCCAGCTGCAGACCGGCCCCGTCGAGCACCGTCTGCTGGTGGGCTTCGAGCAGAACTGGCAGGAGCGCACCCCCAAGCTCTACCAGAACGCCACCGCGATCCCGGCCGGCAACCTCTATGATCCGGGCTCCCTGCCCACCTACGACGGCGCCATGAAGCTCTCCAGCGACGCCAACCACAAGGTGCGTGGCTACGGCCTCTATCTGCAGGATCAGCTCAGCCTGGGTGACTGGCACCTGCTGGCGGGTCTGCGCCGCGACGACTTCACCGTCACCAGCCGCCGCAACGACCTCAACAAGGAGGAGACCGTCTCGGTCACCAGCCTGAGCCCGCGTCTGGGTCTGGTGTGGAACCCGATCGAGGAGCACGCCTTCTACGCCTCCTACAGCAAGACCTTCACCCCGGTGGGCGGCGAGCTGATCGGCATCACCCCGGGCGACAAGAACAACAACCTGGATCCCCAGCACACCCGGCTGTACGAGGGCGGCGTGAAGAGCGACTGGCTGGATGGCCGCCTGGCGACCACCCTCTCCCTCTACCGGCTGGAGATGTACAACAAACGCAGCAAGGATCCGCTGGATCCCACCAAGGTGATCCTCACCGGTCTGCAGCGCACCGAGGGGATCGAGCTGAGCGCCCGCGCCCAGCTGACCGACGAGCTCTACCTGCGCGGCGGCATCGCCATCCAGGATGCCGAGCAGGTCAAGGCGGACGCCGATCTGCAAGGCAAGCGGCCGATGAACGTCTCTCGCCAGAATGGCGAGCTGTTCGCCGGCTATCAGAGCGGCAAGCAGGGCTGGTTCGGCGAGACCGGGGTGACCGCGGTGGGCAATCGCTTCGCCGACAACGCCAACACCACCACCCTGCCCGGTTACGCCCGCTTCGACGCCCGTGCCGGCTACCGCTGGCAGCAGTGGGAAGCCCAGCTGAGCGTGGAGAACCTGACCGATCACGACTACTTCGTCAGCGCCACCAGCGCCTCCCAGATCATGCCGGGCACACCCCGTCAGCTGCATCTGAGCGCCGCCTACCGCTTCTGATCCCTCCCTTTTCCCGATCCCTCTGGCCAGCTTCCGCTGGCCATATTTTTATGAAGCACCGAGCAATGAGACGCAGAAAACTCCCCCTGCACAACAACAAGTGGGTGCGCCGCATCCACGCCTGGGCCGGCTTTGCCACCCTCACCCTGATGCTGCTCTACGGCCTCACCGGCCTCTGGCTGCAACACAGGGCCGTACTGCCGCTGCCCGGCCCCCACACCGAGAAATCCAGCGAAGAGATAGTGCTGAGCGCACCGCTGACCAGCCCGGATGAGCTGAAAAGCCTGCTGCAGCAACGCTATCCAGCAGGGTTCGAGGAGGGGCGCGTCCAGCTCACCCCGCCCCAGACCCTGCCCACCCCCGACGGCCCGCTCACCCTGCCGGCCCGCTGGGAGATGCGCGGCGTCACCCTCAGCCAGAGCGTGGCCGCCAGCTATGTGGCGGGCACATTGCTGGTGCGCACCGAACTGCAGCAGGCCAACTTTGCCGCCAGCCTCAACCGGCTACACCGCGGCATGGGCACCGGCCTCTCCTGGCAGCTGGTGGGGGATCTGGCGGCGCTGGCCATGCTGCTGCTGGCCCTCACCAGCCTGCTGATGTGGAACAAGCTGCACGGCCCGGCCGCCCGCGGCATCGCCCTGCTGCTGCTGGGCGCCCTGGTCACCGTGCTGGTGGCCCTGCTCTAGCGCGTTTACCGACGGCAAAACGGGATCTGTCTCTCGGCGGCGGTAACCTTGCCCGCACCTCGGGTAACAAAGGGTAACCGGCCACCGATGGGGGTCACAGTTGCCGGCCTGGCGGCTGGATGAGGATCGCCTGCGGCTGCTAGGGTGCGCCCTCAACCCAAGCGGCAAGAGGCAGCATGCGCATCTCCAGCATCGAATGCGGACGGGTGGTGGCCATCATGGCGGTGATGGCCATCCACCTCTCCCCCTTCAGCAATCCCTTCGATCCCACCCTGTGGGATGGCACCCTCTACTTCTGGCTCGGGGGCGTCATCAACCAGCTCTGCCGCTTCGCGGTGCCGCTGTTCTTCCTCTGCGCCGGCTACTTTCTGCAACCCGCCCTCGCTGCAGGCCACCCCCTGACGGTAGCGCTGCGCTACTGCCGCCCGCTGCTGGGGCTCTGGCTGGCGTGGAGCCTGCTCTACGTGCTGATCCCCTTCAACCCGTTCGCGGCGGTGAGCGAGGGCTACCTGCCGGCCATGGCGAACCAGTGGCAGATGCAGCTGGGGGATCCGCTCAACGCCTGGTGGGTGGGCGGCATGATCCACCTCTGGTTCCTGCCCGCCCTGATGCTGGCGGTGCTGATCCTGGCGCTCTGCCAGCAGGCCTGCCTGCCCCGGCTGGCCCTGCTGCTGGGCGTCCTGCTCTACGGGCTGGCCCTGCTCGGCGGCTCCTATGGCCCACCGCTGCTGGGGGGCGAGTGGGCTCTGCTGACCCGCAACGGCCCCTTCTTCTCGCTGCTGTTCGTGGCCCTCGGCGCCGAGCTGCGCCTGCGTGCCTGGCAGCCGGATGCCAGGCGCTGCGCCCTGCTGATGGCGGCGGGGATGGGGCTCTACGCCCTGGAGGCCGCAGGGCTGCTGCACTTTGCCGCCGTGCCCCTCAACCGCCACGACTTCCTGCTGGGTTCGCTCCCCTGGGCGTTGGGGCTGTTCGGCCTGCTACTGGCCAATCCGGGCTGGGGCCGGGGCAGCTGGCTCGAACGCCAGGCCCCCAAGGTGCTGGGCCTCTACTGCCTGCACATGATGCTGGTGGTGTGGCTGATGATCTTCGGCCCGCAGGGCAAGCAGGTGTGGTGGGAGCTGCTGAAGGTGCCGGCGCTGCTGGCGCTCTCCCTGCTCGGCTACCGGTTGCTGGCGCTGGGGGCGGCCAGTCGCTGGCTGCTGCGGGCCCGCTGAGGGGAACAGGAGATGGGAGGGAAGCCGATCCCTCCCCACTCAAGGCTGAATGGAGGGTTCAATTTTTATTCATCGCGGATAGATAAACTCCGGGACTCCTTAAACGCGACACCCAGGAGTCACGACCGTATGAAGTTGCTCACCAAGATGCTGTTCACCAAGCAATCCGGCCTTGTCCTCGTTCTGCTCGCCGCCAGCGGCTCCCTCAGCGCCGCCCAGATCGCCAACAACAACATCACCGAAGCCGAGATCAAGGCCGCGCAGGATGCCTGGGGCAAGGCCCTGATCCAGATCAGCGATGACTACCGCAGCGGCGGCATCGACAAGGCCAGAGCCACCGCCACCGCCGTGCTCGACGGCGCCTACGGCTACCACCATGGCCCCGTGCTGTTCAAGCCGACCCTGGCCGGCGGCGAACAGACCTTCCGCATCAATCAGGAAGGGGCGCTGGCCTACTTCGTCGGCAACAATAAGGCCTATCCCGCCGACACCGGCTTCGCCCTCAAGAACTGGCAGAGTTACAACTACGACAACGCCGCCGTCTACATCAACGGCGACATGGCCCTCACCATGGGCAAGGTGCACCTGACCGACCGAGACAACAAGCAGACCACGGTCGACAAGACCTGGGGCTTCAAGAAGGGGGACGACGGCAAGGTGCGCATCGTGCTGCACCACTCCTCCCTCCCCTACGCCGGCTAACGGCAACAGGCGACCTGCGGGTCGCCTGTTTTGTTATGGGGGTAGCAGTTTGGCCACCCGCCGGGTGACGACGAGGCCTGTGCTGCTACCATGCCCCTCTTGTGATGATTCCAGACGAGACACCCATGCAGATCCGCCCCTTCACCCCGGCCGACACCGAGGCCGTCCTCGCCATCTGGCTGGAGGCCTCCCTGCAGGCCCACCACTTCATCGAGCCCGCCTACTGGCACGCCAACCTGGCGCCGATGCGGGAGATCTATCTGCCCGCTGCCGACAGCCAGCTGCTCTGCCTGGGTGAGCAGGTGCTTGGCTTCTACTCCCTGCATGAGGGCACCCTGGCCGCCCTCTTCGTGGCCCCCGCGCGGCAGGGGAAAGGGCTGGGCAAGGCCCTGCTCGAGCACGCCAAACAGCAGTTGCCGACCCTGCGGCTGCAGGTCTATCAGCAGAACCGGACCGCGTGCGACTTCTATCGCGCGCAAGGATTTCAGGTGGCAGCAGAGGGAGTGGATCCTCACACCGGCTGCGCCGAGTGGCTGATGGTCTGGCCGGCGCAGGATTAACCGGGTTCGCCGAGATGGGGCTCGTCGCGGGCCACCCCCGCTTCACTCCGGGCCAGCAGATCGCCGTGGCTCAGCGCGAAGTCGTGCATCTGCTGAAGCAGGGGAAGCAGGGCGATGCCGAGCGGGCTCAGGCTGTACTCCACCCGGGGCGGCACGTCGGGGTAGAGAGTGCGGATGACGACGCCATCGCTCTCCAGCTCCTTGAGCTGGGCGGTGAGCACCTTCTGGCTCACCTCGGGCAGGCTGCGGCGCAGGTCGCCAAAGCGCAGGATCTGCGCGCGCAGATGAAACAGGATGGCCGGTTTCCATTTGCCGGCCAGCAGGCGCAGCACCCGGTAGGCGGGACAGGGCAGTGAGGACAAGGGATGGCTCGCAAGTGGTTACTTTGCGGTAACTATGCCACGAAAATGTGCCTTCTTGCAGTCAAGATGCCGGCTTCCTATGATGCGGGCTTAGTCATTCAACGCCCACGAGAGGTTCACCATGCCCAGCCTGCTGCAGATCCATTTCAACTTCCCCGCCGAGCTGATGGGGCCGGCCCTCACCGCCGCGGCCATGCCGCTGGCCGAGTCCATCACCAAGGAGCCGGGCTTCATCTCCAAGATCTGGACCGAAAACCCGCGCACCGGCGAGGCGGGCGGCATCTATCTGTTCGAGGATGAGGCGAGCGCCCTCGCCTACGCCACCATGCACGAGCAGCGGGTGCTCGCCATGGGCGCCAGCGCGGTGCAGTTCAAGCTGTTCGACGTCAACGAGCCGCTCAGCCGACTCACCCGCGGTCTGCTGTGATCCCCTCAAGCGACAAGCGGTAGCAGGTAGCCTGCTGCCAGACAAAGCCCAGCCGCCGAAACAGCCGCTGGCTGGGCAGATTGTCCGGCTCGATATCCGCCACTAGGGTGGCGATGCCGAGCTGGCGGGCATAGGCGATCAGCGCCGTCAGCGCCTCTGCCATCCATCCCTCTCCCCAGTGGCTGCGAGCCAGCATGCAGCCCACCTCTGCCTGACGCAGACCGGCCTCCCCCGCAAAGCTGTGCAGGCCGCAGGTGCCGATCAGGCGGCTGCTGTCGCGCGCCACCAGCCCCCACTCCAGCGACTCGCCGGCAGCCAGCAACCGCGCGACGCTCGCCAGCATCTGCGCCACGGTGGCGAGGGAGGGAAACGGCGGCTCGCCGACGAAACGCATGACTAGGGGATCCCCGTAGATGGCGAACAGATCGGCACTGTCTTCAGCATCAAACGCCCGCAGCAGCAGCCGCGGGGTCGACAGCGAGGGCAGTGCATGAGGCAGGGGTGGCAAGGCGCTGCGGTGCACCAGGCTCAAAAGCGCAGGGTCAGACCGATATTGGCCTGCCACTGGGTCACCAGCTCGCCGCGCACCTTGAACACGCACTGGTCCGGGTTGCAGAGAAACTGGCTGTTGTCGTTGACCAGCGAGCCATAGCCGCGCACCTCGGCCCGCAGCGCCAGATGCTCGGTCAGGCGCGGCTGCACCCCGAGCGCCAGCGACATGGAGGGGGCGACGTCGCTGTCGTAGGCGGCAAACCGGGTCGCCCCGATCCCGGCGCCGATGTAGGGGGCCATCAGGTTGTCCGACAGGGTGAGCGCCCCGGCAAAGTGGAGGGTATCCACCGTCAACCGATCCGGCTGATCGGGGGAGAGGCGGGTGGACTGGTGGCTGTAGAGCAGCTCTATCATGCCGGGGTCATCCACCTCCTTGCTGATGAACAGGCCCCAGCTGCCGGAGCGCTCCCCCTGCAAGGACTCCAGCCGGGTGGCGACGGGCGTCGGTTTGGGGTCGTCATTGGCCTCGAAGTCGATGGCCGAGCTGTAGCCGAAGAACGGCGTCACCTGCCAGCCGAGGGCGGCCTCCCCCTCGGCGCTCCAGGCCTGCCCCAGCGGCAACAACAGCCCCATCATCATGATCCCTGCTCGTTTCATCACGGCTCCTCCGTGCGCTGCATCAGTGCCCGTCAAGCATATCAGAGCCCACTGGCCCCCATCCTAAACCCGACCTGTATCAAGCGATTTTCAGCGGGGCGATCACACTCTGTCGCCACCACCGGCAGCCTGCCGGTCAGACGGCACATCCGCGCCTGCGGTTATTCATCCCGGATTAACCTGTGCCACGTATGCTGGCGCGCAATCGGCTCATGGTGAGCCGGTTCCACTCACCAGAAGGACATCAGGGAATGGTTGCCGCGCAACTCAACGACCCCCAGAACAAGCTCTCCGATACCCTGCGGGCCACCGCCCACGCCATCGAGGAGAGCCATATCAGCCTGCGCCAGATGCTGGCCCTGGTCGGCGAACAGGGCATGCTGCTGTTTTGCGTGCTGCTCACCGTGCCCTTCCTGCTGCCGGTCTCCATCCCCGGCGTCAGCACCCCGTTTGGCCTGCTGATCCTGTTCATCGGCATCGGCATCACCCTCAACCGGGTGCCCTGGCTGCCCGCCATCCTGATGGAGCGCCGCTTCGCCGCCGAGCAGCTCAAACCGACCCTGCACAAGGGGGCGGATCTGCTGGCCCGCATCGATCGCTTCATCCGCCCGCGCCTGCTGCTGTTGACCGGCAGCAGTACCATCAACCGCTGCAACGGCCTGCTGATCATGCTGGCGGCCCTGCTGCTGATGCTGCCGCTCGGGGCCATCCCCTTCACCAACGCCATGCCGGCCTGGGCCATCCTGCTGCTGGCCATCGGCATGCTGCAGCGCGACGGCCTGTTCGTCGCCAGCGGCTACCTGCTGGTGAGCGCCACCCTGGTCTGGTTCAGCGCCCTGGCCATCGGCCTGCTGATGGCCGGCCAGAGCGTCTCCACCCTGCTCGGCTGACGGCAACACCAAGAAAAAGGGCGACCCATGGGTCGCCCTTTTTGACTTGTGCGGGATCCGCCGTCACAGCAGATCGTAGATAAGGGCCGAGATGGCCAGCAGCCCGATCACCAGCACGAAGAGGGTACTCGCCCCGCGATAACGCTTGAGGGCAGGCAGACGATAGATGGAGCAGGCCGGCAGCAGGAACAGGATCACCGCGATGAGCGGCCCGCTCACCTTCTCGATGATCTCCAGCACGTTCGGGTTCAAGTAGGTAATCACCCCGGTCACCACGAACAGGATGACCGACGAGACCCGCGCTATGGTCGCTTCACGCAGCGACAGCCCCAGCCCCTGACAGGCACCGTTCACCATGCTCACCGTCCCCTCGCTCACCCCCATGGAAGTGCCGAGGAAGGACTTGGACATGGCCAGAATGGCGATGAGCGGCCCCACGTAGGCGATCAGCGGATTGGAGAACTTGTTCGCCAGCGCCGACAGCACCGAAATATTGTCGATGCGGGCCTGCGCCATCTCGGCCTGACTCAGGCTCATCACGCAGCTCACCACGAAGAACAGCACGCTGCCGCAAATCAGCAGGCTGCTGCACTTGATGATCCGCTTGGCGCGCTGGTCGGCGCTCGCCTGACAGCGCTTCTTCTGCGCCGCACTGAAGGAGGAGATGATGGGCGCATGGCTGAAGGAGAACACCATCACCGGCACGATCAGCCAGAGGGATTTCCAGAACGCCGGGTCACGCCAGTCCACCCCCTGACTCTCGCTGAAATAGGAGAGGCTCCACTGGGGCAGCAGATAGATGGAGAGACCGATGAGGAAGGCAACCATGGGCAGGGCCAGCACGCTGATGGCTGACACCACGATCTGCTTGCCCGCCAGCAGCACCAGGTGCAGACCCAGCATCACCCCCAGCACCAGCAGGCCGCGCGGGATCTCGGCATTGCCCAGCTGATGTACCACAAAGCTCTGGATCGCGTTGGTGATGGAGATGCTGTAGACCAGAATGATGGGGTAGAAGGCCATCAGGTAGACCAGCATCAGCAGCTTGCCCGCCCGCGCACCGAAGTGCTCCTCCACCACGTGGGTAATATCCCCTTCCCGATGGGAGCTGGATAATACAAAACGACTCAATGCCCGATGGGAATAATAAGAAAGCGGAAATGCCATCAATAATATAAATAGCAAAATAACCGGCGAATTACTGCCAACGGTAATTGGGAGAAACAGTGTCCCGGCACCGACCGCAGTGGCATATAAGCCCATGGTCCATACTGAATCACTTTTCTCCCATTTCAACTTTGATGCGGGATTACTCTTTTCAGCAATAGCAACACTCATTGCGATATACACCTTATTAATCTGTCATCTTTTATTTTATTGGCCCGTGTAATTAGGCTGGTGATATGCAGCGGCACATCGACCGGATCGTAGAAAAAACAAGCCCGCCTGCGATCAACATGATCACCAAGAGGAAACGGGGATGCCACGCTACCATCGTTGAAATCGCCATAAAGGTCAAGGTTAATAATTCATGACTGTTTGAATCGGATTGTTTCAAAAGGAAATAAGATGTGTCATTTCGGCCTCAAGATAATCAATTCAGCTCCGTCTGATAACATAACGACAAAACCTCGATGAGTTGCTCAACAACTTGAATAAGGCCAGAGAGTGGCCCGTTAATATTAACAGCATCAGCCTATAAATATCAGTTAATTATGCAGCGAACCGTGCCCGCAGCGCCTGATATATCAATGCCGGGCTGGCCGCCATATATAAGAGGGTTGCCGGCCCCGGTTTCACCCCTGATCGTCGGCGGCCACCGGGCAGTGAGCGACCCGGTTGCGCCCCGCCCGCTTGGCCCGATAGAGCCACTCGTCGGCGCGGGCCAGCGCCTGATTGATCTCCTCCCCCGGCCGCACCAGGGTGGTGCCCAGGCTGACGGTAAAGGCCGCCGGATCTGCCGGCAGCGCCGCCACGGCCGCCCGGATCCGTTCCGCCAGCGCCAGCAGATCCGGCTCGCTCAGGCCGGGCAGCAGGATCAGAAACTCCTCACCGCCGCTGCGCACGAACAGATCGTCCGCCCGCAGCTGGGCGGCCACGCAAGCGCAGAAGCGCTGCAACGCCCGGTCGCCCTGCTGATGACCGAAACGATCGTTGATCTGCTTGAAGTGATCGATGTCCAGCATCACCAGCGCGCAGGGAGCCTCCCCCGCCCGCCGCTGCCGGCAGTGCTCGAAGAAATAGCGGCGGTTGTAGAGGCCGGTCAGCTGGTCGGTTTCGCTCTGCAGCTTGAGCCGCTGCTGCAGCTCGTACTGGCGGGTGATGTTGCGGGTCACCCAGGCCACCGCCCGCTTGCCGTCGTAGCGGGAGGGCAGCGGCGCAATCTTGCCCTCGAAGTGCTGCATCCCCTGCGGCCCGACCGAGGCGTCGATCCCCTCCACTTCCACCGCCGCCAGTTCATACTCCACCACCTGTACCTGGCCCGAATCCAGCGCTAGGGTCACCTGCTCCATCACCCAGCGGGTCATGGCGGCGGGCAGCACATCGGCCAGCCGCTTGCCCGCCAGCGGGTTGCCATCCTGGTAGGACTGCTGCTCCACCCCGCCGATGTATTCGATGTAGTAGCCATCCTCGCTCAGGATGAAGACGGGGTCGGGCAGCTGGGCCATCACTTCATATAGTTGCTTGACCGAAAGAGCCATGCGGTTTCCTTGGATCCGGGGGACGAGAGGCGCGCACCGGGCTGGCGCCTGCCCCAATTATCGTGCCGGGAATGGCGCCGAGCCAGCGAGGGATCCCGCCATTCATGGATGCGCATCAAGCAATGCGGGAAAATAGCGCTTGCCCCGCCCCTCTTCGCTCAAAAGAGCAGCGGCGCTCGGATATTCACCCTGCCTCACAGACCGCCGCTGCGCCCGTTGTCTGCGACGCCCGCATCCATTAGGCTGACCTTCCTGAGTCTGCCACTGACGGCCGACTCACCGACCATCAGCCGCCGGCCAGGCGCCGGCCCCCGGAAAAGGATCGTCCAGATGAAGAGAGCCATAGTGAAAGCCCGCTTCGATGCCATCAGCATCGAGGGAGAACAGCTGACCGTGAAGATTGCCATCCGTGCTCCCGAGCCGGGCCCCAAGTCCGCCGGCGGTGACTGGCGCTGCAAGGTGAAGCTGGACGGCCTTGGCAACAAGACCTTCATCTATGGCGTTGATGCCCTGCAGGCCCTCAGCCTCGCCCTCAAGTTCGTGGAGAGCGAGCTGCGCGCCTTCACCGATGCGGGCTGGCACTTCTACCTGCCCGGCTGCCCCGATCACCCGGTCGACATGGCCGCCTGCTACTTCCCGCAGCTGTGACGCCAGGTTGTCCGCCCAGCAGGCTGATAGCCATTGAGGTCGGGCAATTACTTGACCACATTGAGTCTGAACGGTTATGGATAGAGGCCCTTTACCCGGCTCTGGAGAGACCATGCACCTGACCCCACCTCAACCGCCTGCCGAGCAGGATGTCGACGCGCTGCGCATCGGCCTGTCTGGCTACAACATCGGCCAGGCCGGCACCCACCTGCGCGAGCACATCGCCAGTTTTATCAAGGATGAAGCGGGCAAGGTGCACGGCGGCATCACCGCCGACCTCAAGTGGGGTTGGCTGCACGTGGACTGGCTCTGGATTGACGAGCGCATCCGCCAGGATGGCTGGGGCGGCCGCCTGCTCGCCACCATGGAGCAGTACGCCCGCAGCAAGGGCATCAGCAACTTTCATCTGGAAACTACCAGCTTCCAGGCGCTGCCCTTCTACCAGAAGCAGGGTTATCAGGTCTTTGGCGAGCTGCCGGACATGCCGCCCGGGCATACCACCTATTTTCTGAAAAAGCAGGTATGAGGCCGCCGTCGCCACTCACCACCGAGGGCAAGGCCAAACCCAAGCTCCTCAGCCCGGCCTTGGGTGCACTGTGTCTGTTGCTGACCACAAGCCAGAGCACCATGGCTCTGTCGTTGCACGATCTGGATCCGGCGTTTGCGCGTTGCGAGGCAAGCAAGGCCCGCCACAAACCCGCATTGCCTCCCAAAGAGGATCGCTTCTGGTTGCTGGAAAGAGAGCAGCAGGTGACGGTGCTTGTCTACCTGCATGAGAAGAGCATGGAACGCTGCACCGCCGCAGAGGTAGATGCGCTGGCGATCAAGGCGTTTCATCAGGCAGTCGCCGGAGACCGCGCCTTGCTCGATGCCCTGATCAAGGCAAGATCCACGACGCTCACGCCGGCTCAGCAGGCACAGTTACAGCAAGTTGGGCAGACAGAGCTGGACAGGCTGGCCAAGCTGACAGGCTTTGCACACCCTTTCTCGCTGCTCGATTACCTCAACCTGCTGGCCCCGCCCAAAGCGTGAAGGGCTGACAAACCTGTCAGCCCTTCGGCATCCTCAGTGGCTGGCGGAACGACTGCCGCTCCAGAGCAGCTCGCCGCTGCGCAGCTCCATCAGGGTCATCGACAGCCGATAGCGGCTGCCCTCGGCCACCAGATCCCCGTAGAGCATGTAGCCGGCGCCGGTCTGGCGGCCGAGCCGCACCAGGGAGGCCGGGTTCATCCTGCCCTGCTGATACTCCAGCTGGCCGGTGATGGCCGCCACCTGACCCGGGTCGACAAAGCGAAAACCGCTCTTGCTCTGGATCCGCTTGCTCATGGCCGCCGCCATGGCGCGGGTGTCCACCGGCTCGCCGGTGCCGTTCTGGGGCGGAGTGAGCAGCAGCACTGGCTGGCCGGTTTGCGCCAGCTCGCGCACCTCGGGGGCCTGCACAAACGCATCAGCCATGGCCAGCGCCAGCCCGGTCGGTGCCACCGGTTTGGGCAGCGGCGCCCCGGCATCCGGCTTGGTTACCGGCTTGTCCGGCTGGCTTACTGGCTGGTCCGGTTCACTGACAGGAGCCTGAGTGCCACCGTAGGGATTGACCGCACAACCGCCCAGCAGCAGGGCACCCACCATCAACAAGGAACGCAGCTTCATCTTTTCTCTCCGCCAGAAGTCCGTAAACGGGCATCAACCACCACCCGCATGGCGGAGCCCCTGCCCCGCATCCTCCTTATGCTAGAGACAAACCCCGGCGGGGTCGATGCGCCCACCACCACAGGGCGACAGAGACTGGCGAAGCGGAGGGCACAAAAGGGTGGCAAGGCTCCACCCGATTCCGTTAGGGTTGTACCGGTAAAGCATCAACAGTAACGCAGCCGAAAGACCGACTGCGCAATCCGACGGACATCATCCCCCTAATGCAGGAAGCACTATGCAACTCACCCCACCCCAACCGCCTCAGGACGATGAGATCGAAGCGCTGCGCATTGGTCTCTCGGGCTTCAACAAGGATCACGCCGGCACCCATCTGCGCGAGCGGATCGCCAGCTTTATCAAGGATAAAGAGGGCAAGGTACACGGCGGCATCATCGCCGACATCAAGTGGGGCTGGCTGCACGTCGACTGGCTCTGGATCGATGAAAGCATCCGCCGCGATGGCTGGGGTGGCCGCCTGCTCGGCGCCATGGAGCAGTACGCACAAAGCAAAGGCATCAGCAACTACCATCTGGAAACCACCAGTTTTCAGGCCCTCCCCTTCTACCAGAAGCAGGGTTACGAAGTCTTTGGCCAGCTGCCCGATATGCCGCCAGGGCATATCAGTTACTTTCTGAAGAAGCAGGACTTATGCAGAAGAGAGTCTTTTCCTATTAACAAGGAAATTGCTTGCAGTTATCTCCCATCCTCTCACGAATAAATTTTTATTAGCCAATAAAAACTAGATGATAGCGATGGCAATAGCTTTCGGCATGACAAAATGCACTTAACAGTAATCAGGGAGAGTAAAAAGCACGCTCCCAGACTTAATAATATTGATAGATAAAATCTCTTTATTACTGCGAGCGATTAATCAAACTGCATTTGTACAATACTTATTCTCTAAATCTTGGCAAAACTCTTCTGATTGAGCTCTATTTTCATCTACTGAAAGCCAATATTCTAACAACAACTCAAAAATTTTCACTTCATTTTCATTAATACGTCTTGCAAGTTCGACGAAAAAATCATGATGATTTATAGCCAAACTCTCGTTTACCGCTTGAAACATGTCAGCACGATTATATTCTTGCGAAAGTGTGTTTACAAAACCAAAACCACCATCCACTCTAATTGCAGCAATAATGTCCTCTTCTGGATTTCTTAATCCAGGCAGAGTTATAGATATCCCCCTGTTCTTCACATTAATTTGCTCAACTGCATCTGCGTCATATGCCAGTATGACAACGAACTCATTAAAATCAATTAATGTAGAAGGAAAGTTTGTTAAAACACTATGCCCATCTGATGATGCAAAGTATATTTTAACAAGATTCTTCAATCGTTCATCACCACATTTATCGATAATCATCCTTAAAAATAGCCTAGCTTTAGCATCCTCAACAAACATTATTAATGGTTTTGTAGCACGCAAGCCCATATCCAACATTTTATCTCTATGATTTTGACTATCCGCGGTCATGAAAAAATAGTTTTCGCCATCACGCTTATACATATTGATTATGTTGGAAGACTTACCTTGCTCAATGATATGTTTGGAATGTGTTGCCAATATTGACTGTCTTGGCCTTACATGCCCCTCACAAGAAATACATGTCAAAACATCTATAAACCTATTTTGAGCAACAGGATATAAATATGTTTCAGGCTCATCTATCAACAATATTCCGAGAGGATATTTAACTGTAAACATCCATATGAAATGGATGCAGTATATCTCTCCATGTGATAGCCCAGTCATTTTCCTAACGTTGCCTGACTCATTAACCATGAAATATGGCACTATATCATCATTGTCGTCTTCCGCTGCATCTCTTAATTCTGCATCAATTGTAGTGGCAGCACTAATTTCATATACTTGTATGCTATCAAAATTACTTGACAGTACATAATTGACAAAACCTAACTGCGTTCTGTCAAAATTATATGGAGCTTCTTCATTCAAGATATCATTGAGTGAAGCTTCATCATACTTACCAATGCTGCTTTCGATTTTTGATATGACGTTAACAACAACATCCGAGGGACTATAATATGCTACATCAACACCATCTTCTATTGACACAACGGTATTGTGGAAAGTCACTCTATTTTCAGTTTTATTCCCTATGGCATTTAAAAAACGTGTTTTGCCTGCACCATTTGGACCGAAAATTACAATCGGAGAATTAATATCTATAACGATATTATCACCAACACCGAAAGGGTTACTAAATTCTATTCGATTAACACCAATTGTATTTCTAGCTCTTGTGATTCTACGATGAAAATCATCTATTTTAGCTCTCCTATGCATTTAGACAACCCCATCCATTATTCATGAGTATATCTTGAACACCGATAACATTATCATTTTTAAGTAACACATCCTCAAATGAGGAAAGTGTATCAATGACCTTTTCACGGGAGTTAATATTTAAGGACGATATACCTGCTTCGTTCGCAATCCAATTAAAAAAGAAATGTCTGAAAAGTACTGACCTAGCATCATTGACCCCGGTACTAACGCGTAATGAGAACTCATTCAAAATTAATTTTTCAATATTGGTATTGCTGAACCTGAAAAAACTTTTCTGTTGTGAAACATTGTTAAAGAGTGATAATACTGCAGATAAATCCCCCCCATTCAAATCTGTCAAATCACTACAGCAAAACAATAAATATGAGTAAAGAGTAGGTTTATTGAATTTAACTTTACCTATCAAACCTATAGTACTCATTGTTACATTAAGCACATTAACTAATTTATCTATATGTACCTTATCAAAATCCTTTTCATTTCTATATCGCTCGGTTATTTCACTATCATTTATTTTTTTATCTATTGCTCCCTTCTCAAGAGATAACAACACCCTTGCAATTACATCATTGTACCCCAAACGAGTATTGTTAAACCCTATAGTATCGGCACTACAACCAAGGGAGATCATGTTTTCAACAATTATCTTAGTTGTATTTCTTGCTACTCCAAACAAAGTGTTCCTTCGCTCTGCCGAGGTAAGCTGCATATTTTGATTAAGTCTGTAAAAAAGTTCGAATGGCTCACTTTCAGCATAATCACTAATTAAAAACGTTCTTAACGGGAAGGTTCTAAATCGTTTTTTCATTGGCTCGGGAAAATCTTTATATTTCAAGCCATCGAGTTGTTTCAGATCAGCATCATGGGGATGAAATCCCCCATTAAATTTAAAATCACCTAAAAAAAATGACTCTATAGCTCTCAGTCGCTGATGACCATCAAGAACTTCCTTTATATCTCTATCTTCATTCTTAATGAAAAATATGGGAGGAATCTCCCACCCTCGCATTATAGTATCAATTAGCAATTGTTGTTTTTGCGTGTTCCAGACATCGCCCCTCTGGAATTCAGGGTCAAGGTCAATCTCTTTTTCATCTAATTGAAACAATATTGAACGAATATCTGGATTAATAGATTCCAAAATCATTTTCAAATCCTCACAGGATAACAAGGATGAATCTACTTTTTATCTTGGAAAAAGTAAACAAATACACATCATGCTGATGTGTAAAATTCACTACACATTACCTCACTCAACAAAAGAGCTTTCCTGCAAATTTGTCACTTAACTAGCCAAACAGTTCTCATCACTATCTGTGTAGTGCGCGGCATAACATTTATTGTGAGCGAAGGAAGCTCCATCCCCAAATCGGCCATTGCTAATGGTCGCAATGACCCACTCGATAAGCTGACCAGCAGCCACGACTTTTACACTGGCGAAACGATATCAAGATCAATCATTACACCAGAGAAACAATTCTGTTGGAGCAAACAAAGCGAAGCGGCAAGCAGTGGCGGGGATCTTCCCCTCCGATCTGCTTGCCGCAATCAGTTACCGCAGGTGTAAACGTCGTTAACGACCTAAAAACGGCTCCCAATCTTTAAACACCGGCTGCAAACCCGCCTGCCGCACGGCGGCGGCCACTTCCCCTACCGGGCGGTCGTCATGGATGGCGAACTGCTCCAGCTCCTCCGCATCCCCCTCGGCATAGCCCCCCGGCTGGGTACGCGACTCAGCCGACATCTGGGTGATGCCAAGGCGCACCGCGCCGTTGCGAAAGGTGGCGGACTCGCGGGTCGAGAGGGACAAGTCCAGCGTGGGCGAGAAGAGGCGCCAGGCGCAGATAAGCTGGGCCAGCTGGCGATCCGACATGATCACCTCCGGTTCCAGCCCGCCGGTGCAGGGGCGCAGGCGCGGAAAGGAGAGCGAATAGCGGCTCTGCCAGTGGTGGCGCTCAAGCCAGCTCAGATGCTCGGCGACAAAGTAGCTGTCGGCGCGCCAGTCCGAGGAGAGGCCGATCAGCGCCCCCAACCCGATTTTGTCGATGCCGGCGCGGCCGAGCCGATCCGGCGTGGCGAGGCGCCACGCGATATCCCGCTTGTTGCCGCGCAGGTGGTGGCGGGCGTAGGTGGGGGCGTGGTAGGTCTCCTGATAGACCATGACGGCATCGAGGCCGAGGCTTTTCAGCTCGGCGTATTCATCCTGCGAGAGGGGCTGCACCTCCATCCCCACCGTGCTGAAATGGCGGCGGATGATGGGCATCATCTCGCGAAAATAGGCGAGCCCCACCTTGTGCTCGTGCTCGCCGGTCACCAGCAACACGCTGTCGAAACCGCGCGCCTTGATGGCCAGACACTCGCGCTCAATCTCCTCGCTATTCAAGGTCTTGCGCTTGAGGCGGTTGCTCATGGAGAAGCCGCAGTAGGTGCAGTCGTTGGCGCAGAGGTTCGACAGATAGAGCGGCACATAGAAGCCGATGGTGTTGCCAAAACGCTGGCGGGTCAGCCGCTCGGCCTCGGCCGCCATCTGCGGCAGATAGGCCTCGGCAGCCGGCGAGATCAGCGCCATAAAATCGGCCAAAGTGCGGCGGGAGGTAGTCAGCGCCCGTTCTACATCGGCCGCCGTTTTGGCGCGGATCTGCATACCGATATCGTCCCACTCCAGCTTCTGCCAACGGTCGAGAAAGGAGGGGGCAATTTCTGATTCCATTGCCCCCGGAGCCCTCACCCCCAGCCCCTCTCCCAAAGGGAGAGGGGGGCGAACAGCTAACTGATCTTG
This sequence comes from Aeromonas sp. V90_14, assembly GCF_029967615.1. Lineage (NCBI taxonomy): Bacteria > Pseudomonadati > Pseudomonadota > Gammaproteobacteria > Aeromonadales > Aeromonadaceae > Aeromonas > Aeromonas sp. V90_14. The sequence goes on from NZ_JASCAS010000005.1 coordinate 19,390, forward strand.
TGGTAGCGAGCCCATAGCCGAGGCATCCATCCCCTCTAAACCCTGATTCATAACGCCCCCAGAAAATCGGTGAGCGGGCTGGAGGCCTGCGCCTGCAGGGCGCGGGCGCCGAGACCGGCTTCATAGGCACTGCGACCGGCGCTGCAGGCCAGCGCAAAGGCGCGGCCCATGGCGGCCGGGTCACCGCTGACGGCAATGGCGGTGTTGACCAGCACGGCGTCGGCGCCCAGCTCAAAGGCAGCGGCGGCATGGCTCGGCGCACCGATCCCCGCATCCACCACGACCGGCACATTGGCCTGCTCGATGATGATGGAGAGAAACTCCCGGGTCACCAGCCCCTGATTCGAACCGATGGGCGCGCCCAGCGGCATCACGGCGGCGCAGCCCACCTCTTCCAGCCGCTTGCAGAGCACGGGGTCGGCGCCGCAGTAAGGCAGCACCACAAAGCCCTCTTTCACCAACTGCTCGGCGGCTTTCAGTGTCTCGATGGGATCGGGCAGCAGATAGCGCGGGTCGGGGTGGATCTCCAGCTTCAGCCAGTTTGTCCCCAGCGCCTCGCGGGCCAGATGGGCGGCAAACACCGCCTCGGCGGCGGTCTTGGCGCCGGAGGTGTTGGGCAGCAACTTGACCCCGAGTTGCAGCAAGGGGCTCAGGATATCGTCGTGGGCCTTGCCCGGTTCGAGCCGCTTGATGGCCATGGTAACCAGCTGGGAGCCGCTCGCCAGGGTGGCGGCGGCCATCAGATCCGGGCGGGCAAACTTGCCGGTGCCGGTAAAGAGGCGCGAAGAGAAGGTGTGATCGGCAATCTTGAGCATGTCAGCCTCCGGCCACTGCGATAAGAAGAGATGAGGCCCCGCCGCAAGGCAGAGCGCTCAAAGATGGGACTGCGAGCATCATGGGTCAGCCTCCGGCAATGGCGGTAAAGAGGTGAAGTTCGTCCCCGTCATTGAGACGGGTCTCGGCCCAGCAGCCACGGGGCAGCACGGCGCCGTTAAGGGCCACCGCAACCCCCTGTGGATTAACGTCTTGCGCCGCCAGCAGGTCGGCCACGCTCTGCCCTGCCGTCAGCGGCTGGGCTTTATCGTTGAGTCGAATGGTCAAGGTCATGGAGTGATCTCCTTGCGCTGCCCGCAAACCGGGCAATCAGGGTCGGGAGCCAGAGTGAGGGTCTGCCACTGATGGGTCAAAGCATCGAAGCGGCGCAATGTGCCGGCGACCGGGCTCGGCATCCCGAGCAGCAGTTTCAATGCCTCCAGCGCCTGCAAAGAGCCCATCACCCCGACCAGTGGGCCGGTGACGCCACTGGTCTCGCAGCTCTGGCTCACCTTGATATCCAGCGGATAGAGGCAGGCGTAACAGGCGTGATCCGTACCTGTGCGCGCCATCAGCTGCCCCTGCCAGCCCACCGCAGCGGCGGAGATCCAGGGCTTGCCCTGAGCCACGCAGGCGGCGTTGATGGCCTGGCGGGTGACGAGGTTGTCGCAGCAGTCGATCACCAGATCTACCTCGGCCACAAACTCCGGCAGGCTGGCAGCATCGAGCCGCAGATTGATGGCAATCAGCTCCACCAGCGGGTTGTGGGCGGCCAACCGCTCGCGGGCCAGCTCCGCCTTGGAGTGGTTGACCGCCTCGCTATCAAACAGGATCTGGCGCGGCAGATTGCTGGAATCCACCGTGTCGCTATCGGCCAGCCACAAGGTGCCCACCCCGGCCCCGGCCAGATAGAGGGCAAGCGGCGAGCCAAGCCCGCCGAGACCGACGATCAGCACAGACTTATCTTTCAGCCGTGCTTGCCCTTCTTCGCCCACTTCCGCCAGCATCAGCTGGCGGCCGTATCGCAAATACTCAGCATCAGAGAGCATGGACAGCCTCCTGCATGTCGGTCATAAGCTGCGCCGAGTGCGGCTCATCCCCCGCCCCCACGGCGGCGAGCAGCCGCTCGGTCGCCCCCTGCCAGTCGTCGCTGGCAGTAATGGCCGAGACCAGCGCGATACTGCCGACCCCGCTTGCCTTGACCGCCGCTACCCGCTCCTCGCTGATGCCGCCGATGGCCACCGTCGGCCACTCCGCCATCAGGGCGCGGTAGCGGTGCAGCCGCACCAGCCCCTGCGGGCGCGAAGGCATCGCCTTGGTGTTGGTCGGGAAGATATGCCCGAGCGCGATATAGGAGGGGGCCAGCTCGCGTGCCCGCATCAGCTCGAAGTAGCCGTGGGTTGAGATGCCAAGGCGCAGCCCGGCCGCCTGAATGGCGGCGAGATCGGCGGTCTCCATATCCTCCTGCCCCAGATGCACGCCCCAGGCGCCCGCCTCGATGGACTGCTGCCAGTAGTCGTTGATAAAGAGCCGCGCCCCATGGCGGCGACCGAGCTCTACCGCATCACGAATGGCCGGTGCCACCTGAGCGGCGGGCAGATCCTTGATCCGCAGCTGGATGGTCTTGACCCCCTGCCCCAGCAGGCGGCGCAGCCACTTGACCGAATCCACCACCGGATAGAGGCCGAGGTTGTGCTCGGTGGCGGCAAAGGGGCCATCCGGCAGGCGGGCGCTGCTCGCTTCATAAAGCCCGAAGCGGCGATCGAGCGTTGAACCCGCCAGCACGGCACGGGGGAAGTGGGCAAGCTCGCTCGGCCAGCCAAGATGGGCGATGGGGCCGGGGCCTGCCCCCACCCCCTGCGCCGCCGCCAGCCCCTGTTGCAGGTAGGCACGAGCGAGGGTGATGACGTCCTCCACCGGATAATCCTGCGCCACTACGGCGGCGATGGCGCTGGCGTAGCAGCAACCGGTGCCGTGGCCATGGCGAGTATCGAGGCGCGGCGCGGCGAGCCAGAATTCGCGGGTCTCATCCTGGTAGTAGTCCAGACACAGCTCCCCGCTCCACTCAAGATGGCCGCCCTTGACCAGCACGGCGCGGGCGCCGAGTTCACGCAGCCGCCGGGCGGCGAGGCGCACCAGCTCGGGGCTGCTGACCGGCAGTCCGGTCAGGGCCTCCAGCTCGGGGCCATTGGGGGTAATAAGCGAGAGGCGCGGCAACAGCTGTTCGCGCACCGCCGCCAGCATATTGGGCTCCGCCATCGGGGTGCCGCTGCTGGCGATGGCCACCGGATCGTAGACCACGAAGGGGGCCTCGATGGCAGCCAGTCGGCGGGCCAGCACCTCCACATGGAGCCGGGTCGGCAGCAGGCCAATCTTGATGGCGGCAGGCGGCAGATCGACGCTAAGGGCGTCGATCTGGGCGGTGAAGGTCTGCATCAGCACGGGGTCGACCATCTTCACCGCCACCGAGTTCTGGGCGGTGATGGCGGAGATGACCGAGCAGCCGTGCACGCCGAGGTCGTGCAAGGTGTGCAAATCGGCCTGAATGCCGGCGCCACCGCCGGAGTCGGAACCGGCGATGGTCCAGACCACAGGCAGCGAGTCCGTCACAGGCAGCAGATCGGCGGGGCTGACAGCCCCGCTTGCGCTGCTCACGCCTCCTCCCCTGCGGCCTGTTTCAGCGCCGCCGCCTGATGGTAGATCTCGCCGCCGGTCTCCTTGAAGGTCTCCGCCATGCGAGCCATGCCGCTCTCCACCTGAGCCACCACTTGCTCCTGCCGGCCATCCATACCGACCAGCTTGATCTCTACCGCCTCAAGCTTTGCCGCGTAATCGCGCACGTCCTGAGTGATCTTCATGGAGCAGAACTTGGGCCCGCACATGGAGCAGAAGTGGGCCACCTTGCCGGACTCCTGCGGCAGTGTCTCGTCGTGGTAGGCACGGGCGGTGTCGGGATCCAGCGCCAGATTGAACTGATCCTCCCAGCGGAATTCGAAGCGCGCCTTGGACATGGCGTTGTCGCGGATCTGGGCGCCCGGGTGCCCCTTGGCCAGATCGGCGGCGTGAGCGGCGATCTTGTAGGTAATGAGCCCCTGCTTCACATCCTCCTTGTTGGGCAGGCCCAGATGCTCCTTGGGGGTCACGTAGCAGAGCATGGCGCAGCCGTACCAGCCGATCATGGCGGCGCCGATGCCGGAGGTGAAGTGATCGTAACCCGGCGCGATATCGGTGGTGAGCGGGCCCAGCGTATAGAACGGCGCCTCGTGGCAGTGCTCCAGCTGCTCGGTCATGTTGCGCTCGATCATGTGCATCGGCACGTGACCCGGCCCCTCGATCATCACCTGCACGTCGTACTCCCAGGCGATCTTGGTCAGCTCGCCCAGGGTGCGCAGCTCGGCAAACTGGGCCTCGTCGTTGGCGTCATAGACGGAGCCGGGGCGCAGACCATCGCCCAGCGACAGGGCCACGTCATAGGCGGCGCAGATCTCGCAGATTTCGCGGAAGTGCTGGTAGAGGAAGTTCTCCTTGTGGTGGGAGAGGCACCACTTGGCCATGATGCTGCCGCCGCGCGACACGATGCCAGTGAGGCGCTTGGCGGTCATCGGCACGAAGCGCAGCAAGACACCGGCGTGGATGGTGAAGTAGTCCACCCCCTGCTCGGCCTGCTCCAGCAGGGTATCGCGGAACAGCTCCCAGGTGAGGTCTTCGGCGATGCCGTTGGTCTTCTCCAGCGCCTGATAGATGGGCACGGTACCGATGGGCACCGGGCTGTTGCGCAGGATCCATTCGCGGGTCTCGTGGATGTAGCGGCCGGTGGAGAGATCCATCACTGTGTCGGCACCCCAGCGGGTGGACCAGACCAGCTTCTCCACCTCCTCTTCGATGCTGGAGGTGACCGCCGAGTTGCCGATGTTGGCGTTGATCTTCACCAGGAAGTTGCGGCCGATGATCATCGGCTCCGCTTCTGGATGGTTGATGTTGCTGGGGATGATGGCGCGACCGGCGGCCACCTCATCGCGCACAAATTCGGGGGTGATGTTCTCGGGCAGGCGAGCACCGAAATCGCGACCCGGATGCTGGGTGCGCAGGAGCTCGGAGCGCACCCGCTCGCGCCCCATGTTCTCGCGGATGGCGATAAATTCCATCTCGGGAGTGACGATGCCGGCGCGGGCGTAGTGGAGCTGGGTGACCCGGCGGCCCGGCTTGGCGCGGCGCGGTTTCGGCAGATGCTCGAAGCGCAGGTGATCCAGCCCCTCATCGGCCAGCCGCTCCTGAGTGAAGGTGGAGCTGAGCCCCGGCAGGGCGTCGGTGTCATCGCGCTCCAGCACCCAGTTCTCCCGCAGGCGCGGCAGGCCACGGCGCACGTCGATGGCGACCCCCTCTTCCCCGTAACGGCCCGAGGTGTCGTAGACCGGCACCGGCTCGTTGGGCTCGAACTGGGGAGCCTCTTTGGTGCCGCCGACGAAGGTGTCGGCCAGCTGGATCTCCCGCAGCGGAACACGGATATCGGCGCGAGAACCTTCGATAAAGATGCGGCGGGAGTTAGGGTGAGCCATCCCTTTGAGGTTGTCGATAAAGGTCTGGGCGCTGGAGCGCTGCTCGCGGCGGCTGGATTTGGCGGTATCAGAAACATTGGTAGACATAGCAAAACTCACATTAACTGGTTGAAGTTATGGGTATTTGCTTGTCTGGAGTTCGAGGAGAAGATGAACTTGCGGCGGGGTGTGCTCGGGGGAGTGAGTCGGGTATGGATCTTCCCTGCTCTGCCATCCCGGTGTTTCCCTAGTCTGGAAACCCGGCGCCCTATGGACAACCGGACGGGACAGCCTCCCCCTCTGTGCGCCTGAACCATCGCGGGCGGAACCCTTGATGGCTGGGGCTCTGCTCCTGCTGAGCGAGGGTTTGCCCCGGCGCGGTAACCCGCAAGTTACCCTTGTTTCCCTTCGCAGGTCTTAACCTGATCAGGTTCCACGGATCCCGAATTAACGGTCTCAGCTTAGCGTCGTTCGACGGTCAGCACTCCGACAAGATGGCGCCAGTATAAGTGGGGAAATGGAAAGCACAAGCCTTTAACAAGCCCGACCAGTGCAAACAAAAACCGGGCCAGAGGCCCGGTTCCATCACTACAACGCACTGCCGTTATTGATTGGCAACTGGCGTCACGCTCAGGCTGACGTTGCTGAAGCCAAGCCCGGAGAGCTCTTGTGCATCGAGCGGGATTTCCAGCCGCAGGCCCTGACCAGCGCCGTCCACGCTGCGGGTACGACGCACCTTGCTGTCTGCCGCGAGCGGCACCGGAGCACCGATCTCGATGTTGCCGGCAAACTGGCTCTCGGCACTGAAATCGCCGGTGATCCCCGCCCGCACCGGGCGCAGCACTCTGGCCAGGTTGTTCTGCATGGTAGACAGGCCGTTCTGCTGGATGGTCCAGTTCCAGTCCCACCACTTCACTTCACCCGGGATGTAACGCTTGTCCCACTGGTAGCGAATGCTGCTCGCCTTGTCCTTGTACGGCCCGATGACAAAGGTGTGATTCCAGTTCGGGCGGTTGTCCGGATGGGTATACCAGGCATTACCGCCCCAGCGCAGGAAACCGCTCAGGGTCAGGTCATAGCTGACATCAGCTTTGAATTCATAGGGATAGGAGATGTCAGCCTTGTAGAGCTCGATCTTCACCGGGATCTTGGAACGGGCCGGCACCGTCGGCCGCACGGATTGCGACAGGGAGGTGGTGGTAGAGCCCCCGTTCTGGGATGCCCAGGACTGGTTGGCCGCAATCTCGATGGAGAGTTCGGTTTCCCCTACCAGTGGCCACTTGAACTTGTTCTTGGTGGTCACCTTCTCGCTCAGGCCATAGGTATTGGTCTTGGACCAGTTGGTGGCGGTATCGTAACGCAGGGTGACATCATAACCGGATTGCGGGGTGTCGCTGTCGTTGATCGCCCAGCCCACCACCGTCTTGACCAGCTGGCGATCAGACTGAGTTACATCACCATGTTTGAAGCTGTCAGGGTCCAGGTTGTACGCAAAGTTGCTGACCTTGATGGCCGTCTTCTCGCCACAACGATACCCCTCGCAACCGCCGTCATTGTTGCCACGGATCACCCAGCCATCGCCATCACGAGTCACGTCCATGTCTTCACCGACATATTGGCTGTGATTGCCGCCCACCCAGGCATAACCGAGATAATGCGCCAGATAGCTGGTTGGCTTGATGAAATTCGCACTGTCGTGTACCAGTCGCCACTGCACGTCCACCTCGTCACCGTCTGGAATATCCAGGGCAGACAAGGTTGGTATTTCTCCGGTGACAGGATTGACCGGGTAACACCAGGTATTGGACGCCGAGCCCGGTTTTATTTCACCATTATAACCCGGACCCATTATTACCCAGCCGTTGGCCAGACCGCTTATTTGCCACTGCCCCATCATATGGACAATATTACTTTTAACGCTCTGGGCTTCTTCTCGAGTAATAGGGCGATACTTGTCGCCACAGACCTCCTGGCCCAGTGAGAAAAGGCGTAGCTGGTCTGGATAGACGGGTTCTGCCGCATGAGCCTGTGCCATCAGCAGGCCGGATATGATCAATGACAAGCCAGTTATTTTTAGTTTTTGCATAGCAACCCCAATATATTGAACATTGACATACATTCACCAGTGCTTATATATCAGCAGGTGACATGTGAGTACGACAATATCAGTCACATTGGCTTCAATATGCGATCCAGACCACATTTCAATGCATGTATAATATTAATAAAACAATAAGTTGAGGACTTCCAATATTAACAGAAATAATATCAGAGCATTCACTTTATTATTTCATTCATCACTTAATCATTTTTTGGATATAGATAAAAAGATATTTCTAATTTAGCGAAATATATATTAAGTCATGGGATGACACGGTTCTTATTCTGGTTCATCTTCCGGATTGGCGATCAGGATCTCGGTCAGGCGGCCCTGCTCATTACGACTGAGCACCAGCTTGCGACCCGGTTGCAGGTCGGCCGGGCTGCCGTTCAACCAGCGGGTGTCGTCATCGAAGGCAAGCACGCCGAGCCCCTGCAGCCGCAGGGCGCGGCCCGTAACCGCCAGCAGGGAGGCTTCGGCCCGGCGCCACTGGCTGGTCGGCAAGAATCCGGCGATGGCGTCGGCCATGCCGATCCGCTCGGCGACTCCGTCACGGCTGAGGATGGCCAGACGCATGCCGGGTCTGAGCTCATCGTTGCCTGCCACCCCGCTCAGCGCGGCGTTGCCGAGTTCGAGTTCGGCGCCCTGAAACTGCAGGCGCAGGCCATCGTTGTGTTCCAGCTCCACCAGCCAGAGCTCGCCATCGGCGGCCAGGGCGCAGAGCGGCAGTGTCAGCAGCAAGAGGGAAGTACGTGTCATAACAAAGGGCCCATGGTCAAACCGTGCGAGGTTTAACTATGGACCCAGCTGTACCATTTTTCCGCCAGCACCACGCCGGCCTGGCTCAGTCATCCTCGCGGCAGCGGCTCAGACGCATGCCGTCAAACTTGCACTCCAGCTCCAGCCAGCGTCCTTCGAACAGGGCCAGGCTGTCGTCCGAGGTGACATAACCCCAGATCCGCCCCTGCTCCACCATCCCTTCCAGATCCATTTCGTCATCCTCCTCCAGCTTCTCGACCTCCCGAATAAGTCGCAGCTCACCCTCGACCACCCCTTCCAGGTCGACCCAGGTACCGCCGAGATCGTCCTCTCTCAGCCCGTCCTTGAAGCGGGTCTGCTCGTCGAGCACAAAGGGAATGCCGTTGACCATCAGCTGGCCCAGCTGCCAGGTGGTGCGGCCGGTCAATTTGAACTCCGCCGACTGCGCAGCGCCGAGTGGCAACAAGATCAGCAGCAGGAGAGTGCAGAGAGACTTCTTCATCGGGGATCCTCGGGGTTACACTGCCACACAGGATGCCTCATCCGGTGTGAGATGACCGTGAAATACCGGTCAAGACCAGGAGATCAAAGCATGAAAATACTGGTGGTGGAAGACAATCCCCAGGTCGCGGAAACCATCATGGATTATCTGGAGCTGGCGGGCCACCGGCTGGACTGCGCCTACCACGGCCAGGCCGCCCTGCAGTTGCTGGCCGAGCAGCGCTTCGACGTCATCATCATGGACGTCATGATGCCGCGCCTCGATGGCCTCAGCACGGTGGCCCGCCTGCGGGAGCAGGGGATCCCGACCCCCGTGCTGTTTCTCACCGCCCGCGACAGCCTGGACGACAAGCTGGCAGGCTTCAAGGCCGGCGGCGATGACTATCTGGTCAAGCCGTTCGCCATGGAGGAGCTGGAAGTGCGGCTGCAGGCGCTGGCCCTGCGCGGCCCGCGCAGCGACATGGGGGCGCTGTGCGTGGGCGAGCTGACCCTGGATCCCGCCAGCGGCCGCGCCACCCGGGCCGGGGTCGAGCTCAAACTCGGCAAGATCCCGTTCCAGATCCTCACCCTGCTGGCCCGCCGGGCCCCTGCCCTTGTTACTCGCCAGGAGGTACTCGACACCGTCTGGGGCGACGAGGAGCCGGACTCCGACGCCCTGCGCAGCCACATCTATGCCCTGCGCAACGCCCTCGACAAGCCCTTCCCCGCCCCCATGCTGGAAACCCTGCACGGCCAGGGCTATCGGCTGGTGACCCCATGATGAGCCGCCAGCGCTGCCTGACTCAGCCCGCAGGGAGGCCATCATGAGCCTGCCCAGCCTGCGCCGTCGCCTGATCCTCACCCTGAGCGGCGCCGGCCTGCTGCTGCTGGTCATCATCAGCCTGCTGATGGTGGTGGCCGAGGACAAGATGGAGGAGCTCAGCCTGCGCCACTGGCTGGAGGCCGAGGTGACCCGCTATAGCGACGACTGGCTGCGGCTCGGCATGGCAGCCCCCGCCCCCAGCCCGCGCCAGTTTTCCAGCTACTGGACCGAGGCCGGCCGCCTGCCGGTCTGGCTCAAGCCCTACCAGAGTCCGGGCTTCTACGAACACGTGCTGGGGGACGAGGACAAGCACTTCCTGGTGCGGCCCCATCCGTCCGGTGAGGGGCTGCTCTACCTGGTGTTCAACGACGACGCCGACGACTACCTGGATCCTTACGAGGATCAGCTGCACCTGGCGACCCGGCTGATCGGGCTGGCCCTGCTGCTCGGTTGCATCGGCTTCGGCATCTGGCTGGTGCGCCACATCACCCGGCCGCTGCAGCGACTGCAGCAGCGGGTCGCCCACCTCACCCCGGATCAGGCCGACTTCGTGCCCGACGCCCCCTGGCAGGAGCTCAGAGACATCGAGCTGGCGCTGCTGGCCGGCAAGCAGGAGGTGGCCGCCGTGTTTGCCCGTGAGCAGGAGTTCAGCCGCTTCGCCAGCCACGAGCTGCGCACCCCCAACATGGTGATCCAGGGCTCGGCCGCCCTGCTCGGCAAGGTGAGCGATCTGCCCGCGCCCGCCGCTCGCGCCACCACCCGCATTCGCGCCGCCGCCGACGAGATGGCGCTGCTCACCGAGACCTTTCTGCTGCTGGGCCGCAAGGAGCCGGTGGAGCGCCCGCCCCAGCAGGTGGCGCCGCTCATTCGCCAGGAGCTGGCACGTCTCGCCCCGCTGCTGCAGCGGGAGGAGCTGGATATCCGGTTGCAGCTGGACGATGAGAGCGAGGCGCTGGCCCCCCTCTCCCTGCTCGCCATTGCGCTCGGCAACCTGCTGAAGAATGCCCTCAGCTACGCCGAGGGACACATCGACATCGAGCTGGCCGGCCCCGTGCTCACCATCAGCAACCCCACCGCGGCCGCGCCGGATCAGATCCTCGGTTACGGCTGCGGCCTCACCATCATCCAGCGCATCTGCGAGAAGCTGGGCTGGCAGATAGAGACCCGGCTGGAGGGCGGCATCTTCAGTGCCAGACTGGCGATGCGGGAGTAAAAACGACAAGGCGCCCGAGGGCGCCTTGTTCATTGTTTCCGCCACCAAAACCGGCCAGGAGGCCGGTTTTGCATTCAGGCCGCGCTCTTGCTGACAGACGCCACCTGTGGACGACCCTGCAGGCGATCCCAGAGGGCCGCCAGCAGCAGGGCACACAGCGAGGGCGGCAGCCAGGCCAGCCCCTGCTCGTTCAGGGGCAGGGCGAGGCTCCAGGCCGGCAGCAGGCCGGCCAGGGCCGAGGCCTTGAGCCCGTCGATCAGGCCGAACAGCAGGCTGATGAGCATGACAGGCCCCACCACGCGGGTGCCGTTGCCCCACCAGCGCAGGGTGAAGCTCAGCACCACCAGCACGATGCAGGGGGGATAGATGGCGGTCAGCACCGGCACCGAAAGCTGGATCAGGTGGCTCAGCCCCAGGTTCGAGACCAGCATGGAGAAGCCGCCCAGCAGCAACACCAGGGTGCGATAGGAGAGCGGCAAATACTGGGCGAAGAACTCGGCGCAGGCGCAGGTCAGGCCGACGGCCGTCACCAGACAAGCGATGAAGATGAGCAGTGCCAGGAAGCCGCTGCCCATGTTGCCAAAGGTGTGCTGGACGTAGGCGTGCAGGATCTCGGCGCCATTCTGGGCGTGGGGCACCAGTTCACCGCTCACCGAGCCCAAGCGGAACAGGCTGAGGTAGACCAGCGTCAAGCCCATCCCGGCGATAAGGCCGGCCAGTACGGTATAACGGGTCAGCAACTTGGCACTGCTCACCCCGCGCGAGCGGGCCGCATTGACGATGACGATGCCAAACACCATGGCACCCAGCGTGTCCATGGTGAGGTAGCCATTGACGAAACCGTTGGAGAAAGGCTGATGCTGGTAGCTTTCGACGGCAGGGATGGCCGAACCGGCGGGCCACAGCAGAACGGCGAGACCCAGCGCCGCCAGCGCCAGGATCTTGATCGGCGCCAGCACGTGGCCCACGGTGTCGAGCAGCCGGCCCGGATAGAGGGAGATGCCGATCACCAGGCTGAAGTAGACCAGGCTGTAGATCAGCAGGGCCGAGCCATCGTCACCAAACAGCGGCGCCAGCCCCACCTCGTAGGAGACGGTCGCCGTGCGCGGGGTGGCAAACAGTGGCCCTACGGCCAGATAGCAGACGGTGGCGAGCAGCAGCCCGGCCTTGCGGCCGATGGGCGCACTCAGGGCATCCACACCGCCCCCGACCTTGGCCAGCGCCACCACGGTGAGCACCGGCAGGCCAACTGCCGTCAGCAGGAAGCCGGCGGCGGCGCCCCACACCTGTTCACCGGCCTGCAACCCCACCATGGGCGGGAAGATGATGTTGCCGGCACCGACGAAGAGCGCGAAGGTCATAAAGCCCAACGCGACTATGTCTCTGGATGTTAATTTTTGGTTATTCATGCTGCGTAATCTGCCTATGACAATGTCAAATCATGACGGAAGTCGGCACGAATGGTTTATTCGTGCAAAAAATCCGCAGATAGTTTTATTAAATTTTTATGTTTCGCGACCTGCGAAGGGCGACAAGTAGAGCGTTTGTGCCAACTGGAGGCAAGTGCGGCACGGCAATCCAGTCACTTCATCCAGAAAATAATTAAGCAATGGTGTTTGATATTGGTGTGGTGCAATTTTGCAACAGATGATAACGCTAAAACCGGCGTCATTTGCTACCTTCCTTGCCACCCGCTCACCCGAACACGAGTCCAAAAACAACAGGGCGCCCGAAGGCGCCCTGTTGTTTTGGAGTGGCGGCAAGCCCGGCATCACTCCGCCGGCTTGTGCTTGCGACTCGCCTTGAGCTCGAGAAACTCGATGATCTTGCCGGCCACGTCCTTGCCGGAGGCCGCTTCCACCCCTTGCAGGCCGGGGGAGGAGTTCACCTCCAGCACCAGCGGGCCGCGGGCACTGCGCAGGATATCCACCCCGGCCACGTCCAGCCCCATGATCTTGGCGGCCTGCACCGCGGTGGCCCGCTCTTCCGGGCTTATCTTGATCGCCTCGGCGGTGCCACCCCGATGCAGGTTGGAGCGAAACTCCCCCGGCTGGGCCTGGCGGCGCATGGCGGCCACCACCTTGCCGTTGACCACCAGACAGCGGATGTCGGCGCCGTTGGCCTCGCGGATGTACTCCTGCACCAGGATGTTGTTGTTGGTCTGGATGAAGGCCTCGATCACGCTCTCGGCGGCCTTCTGGGTCTCGCACAGCACCACACCGATCCCCTGAGTTCCCTCCAGCAGCTTCACCACCAGCGGCGCACCGCCCACCATGGTGATGAGGTCGGGCACGTCGTGGGTGCTGTGGGCATAGCCGGTCACCGGCAGGCCGATGCCGTGGCGGGAGAGCAGCTGCATGGCCCGCAGCTTGTCGCGGGAGCGGGAGATGGCCACCGAGCTGTTGAGCGCCATGGTGTTCATCATCTCGAACTGGCGCAGCACGGCGGTGCCGTAGAAGGTGATGCTGGCCCCGATGCGCGGGATCACCGCATCATAGCTCTCCAGTTCCCGTCCTTCGTAGTGGATGGAGGGGTTGTGGGAGGCGATGTTCATGTAACAGCGCAGGGTGTCGAGCACCTCGACCTGATGACCGCGCGCCTGCGCCACCTCGACCAGACGGCGGGTGGAGTAGTTGTTGGGCTCACGGGATAAAATGGCGATCTTCATGACAATTCCGCTAGAAGGCAGTGCCTGGGCAGGATGGGGCGGGAGAGTATAAGGTGCCACAGCGGCAAGACAACGCCAATTGTTTCTCCTGACAACAAGACAAACCACACAGAAACCTGCGCTGCCATTCCCTCACCAGCAGATGGCCAAACAGCAGATCCATGGCTTAAGTCAGTAACAGCAGTGACTCAATGAAGATGGGTTATGCCAAGCTGCTCGAGCCGCCAGCGCAGCACAGCGCGATCAAATGCCTCTCTCGTCTGTGTAATGTGTTGCTTCGATCGCAGTAAAAAGCGCGCCAAATCATCCTGATGGATCTGCGCCCTTTTAACCACAAATCTGGCTGGCTCGTGGGAGGTGCCATCCCGCCGCTTGCGTTCACGCCACTCCACCCTGTGGTTCAACCCGTCACGCAGGGCCACCATTTCCGGTGAGTCATAGAAACGATCGCGCTCATGAAAGAAACCGGCCAGCGCAGAGGCCGAGACGTCCAGTGCCCGGCAGAAGACCTTGAAGTCGATAAAACCCTCTGCATCCGCTTCTGCCAGATAGCGCGCAAGCAGCTCATCGCCCGGCCACTCCTGATGGTCACTTCTCTTGTCCATTTACACCCCTTGCTGGTTAGATGCCAACAGTCGCTCTGCTTATGTGACGCTCATACCTTTTCGCTGAACATCCCCTTGAACCAAGTCGAATGGAGCATCTGTGCCGTGATCCACCATGCCTGATCAGTGCAAGTTCGGCCCCAGCCAGCGCTCGGCTTCTGCCAGCGTCATCCCCTTGCGCTGGGCATAATCTTCCACCTGATCCTGCTGGATCTGCGCCACCGCGAAGTACTTGCTGTCGGGGTGGGAGAAATACCAGCCCGACACCGCCGCCCCCGGCCACATGGCGTAGGATTCGGTGAGCTTCATGCCGATGGCCTGCTCCACCCCCAGCAGCTCCCAGATGCTGCCCTTCTCGGTGTGCTCCGGGCAGGCCGGGTAACCCGGCGCCGGGCGGATGCCGCGATAGTTCTCGCGGATCAGCTCCTCGTTGCTGAGCGCTTCGTTGGGGGCATAGCCCCAGTGCACTTTGCGCACCTGCTCGTGCAGGTACTCGGCGAAGGCCTCGGCCAGGCGATCGCACACCGCCTGAATGAGGATGGCGTTGTAGTCGTCGTGCTCCGCCTTGTAGGCCTTGGCGATGGCCTCCTCGCCGATGCCGCCGGTCACCGCGAAGGCGCCGATCCAGTCGGGCTTGCCGCTCTCTTTCGGGGCCACATAGTCTGCCAGACAGTAGTTGGGGAAGCCCTGCTTCTCGCTCTGCTGGCGCAGGTGGTGCAATACCTTGCGTACCTCGCTGCGCGACTCGTCGGTGTAGACCTCGATGCTGTCGCCCACGGCGTTGGCGGGGAACAGGCCTATGATGCCGGCGCAGCGCACGCTCCGCTCTTGCTCCAGCTGATCCAGCATGGCGTTGGCGTCGGCGTAGAGGCGCGTGGCCTCCTCCCCCACCACCTCATCTTCCAGGATGCGGGGGAACTTGCCCGCCAGCTCCCAGCTCAGGAAAAACGGCGTCCAGTCGATGTAGGGGCGCAGCACCGAGACCGGCACATCCTCGAAGGTCTGCACACCAGGCTCCCGGGGCTTGGGTGGCTGATAGCCGACCCAGTCCAGCTGATGGCGGTTGGCACGGGCGTGGGCCAGACTGACCGGCTTGGAACGCGGCTGCTTGCGGGCGTGCTGCTCGCGGGCAATCTCGTACTCCTTGTCGATGCGGGCCACGAAGGCGGGCTTGAGCTCAGGGCTCAGCAGGCTCTGGGCCACCCCCACCGCGCGCGACGCGTTGGAGACATAGACCACAGGCTCGGAGTAGTTCTGCTCTATCTTCACCGCAGTGTGGGCCTTGGAAGTGGTGGCACCGCCGATGAGCAGCGGCAACTTGAAGCCCTGGCGCTCCATCTCTTTGGCTACGTGCACCATCTCGTCCAGCGACGGGGTGATCAGGCCCGACAACCCGATGATGTCGGCATTGACCTCCCGCGCCGTCTTGAGGATCGTCTCGCAAGAGACCATCACCCCGAGATCGACGATCTCGTAGTTGTTGCACTGCAGCACCACCCCGACGATGTTCTTGCCGATGTCGTGCACGTCCCCTTTCACGGTGGCCATCACGATTTTGCCGTTGCTGGAACCGCCGGACTTCTCCGCCTCTATGTAGGGCTGCAGGTAGGCAACCGCCCGCTTCATCACCCGCGCCGACTTCACCACCTGGGGCAGGAACATCTTGCCGGCGCCGAACAGATCGCCCACCACGTTCATGCCGTCCATCAGCGGCCCCTCGATCACGTGCAGCGGCTTCTCGGCCTGGCTGCGTGCCTCCTCGGTATCCTCCTCGATGAAATCGGTGATCCCCTTTACCAGCGCGTGCTCCAGCCGCTTGCCCACCGGCCAGCTGCGCCACGCCTGATCCCGCGGATCCTCGGCCTGGGCACCGCCACCGCGATAGCGCTCGGCGATGGCCAGCAGCGCCTCGGTAGCGTCCGGATTCTGGTTCAGCACCACCGCCTCGACCTTCTCTTTCAGATCGCTCGGGATGTCTTCGTAGATGGCCAGCTGGCCGGCGTTGACGATCCCCATGTCCATGCCGTTCTGGATGGCGTGATAGAGGAACACCGCGTGGATCGCCTCACGCACCGGCTCGTTGCCACGAAACGAAAACGAGACGTTGGAGACGCCCCCGGAGATCATGGCGTGGGGCAGGTTCTGCTTGATGTCCTTCACCGCGTCGATGAAGTCCACCGCGTAGTTGTTGTGCTCGTCGATGCCGGTCGCCACCGCGAAGATGTTGGGGTCGAAGATGATGTCTTCCGGCGGGAAGCCCACCCGATCCACCAGAATGCGGTAGGCGCGCTGGCAGATCTCGAACTTGCGGGCACGGGTATCGGCCTGGCCCACCTCATCGAACGCCATCACGATGACCGCGGCGCCGTAGCGGCGCAGCAATCTGGCCTGCTGGATGAATTTCTCCTCCCCCTCCTTCATGGAGATGGAGTTGACCACCGGCTTGCCCTGCACGCACTTGAGGCCGGCTTCCAGCACCTCCCACTTGGAGGAGTCGATCATCACAGGCACCCGGGCGATGTCCGGTTCGCCGGCAATCAGGTTCAAGAAGCGCACCATGGCCGCCTCGGCGTCCAGCATCCCCTCGTCCATGTTGATGTCGATGATCTGGGCGCCGCTCTCCACCTGCTGCTTGGCGACGTCGAGGGCCTCGTCGTAGAGCCCCTCCTTGATCAGCCGCTTGAACTTGGCCGAGCCGGTGACATTGGTGCGCTCCCCCACGTTCACGAACATGGATTCGGGGGTGATGATGAGGGGCTCCAGGCCCGACAGGCGGCAGGCTACCGGCAGCTCGGGCAGGGCGCGCGGCTTGATGCCCGCCACGGCGTCCGCCATGGCGCGAATATGGGTCGGGGTGGTGCCGCAGCAGCCGCCCACCAGGTTGAGAAAGCCGCTCGCAGCCCACTCGCGGATATGCTCGGCCATCTCGACGGCATCGAGGTCGTACTCACCGAACGCATTGGGCAACCCGGCGTTGGGGTGGGCGCTGACATGGGTCTCGCTGATGCGCGACAGCTCCTCCACGTACTGGCGCAGCTCATCCGGCCCGAGCGCGCAGTTGAGACCGAACGAGACCGGTTTGACGTGGCGCAGCGAGTGGTAGAAGGCCTCGGTGGTCTGGCCGGAGAGGGTACGGCCGGAGGCATCCGTGATGGTGCCGGAGATCATCACCGGCAGGCTGTAGCCCAGCGCCTCGAACACCCCTTCCACCGCGAAGGCGGCGGCCTTGGCGTTGAGGGTATCGAAGATGGTCTCGATCAGAATGATGTCGGCGCCGCCCTCGATCAGGGCGTGGGTCGATTCGGTGTAGGCGGCCACCAGCTGGTCATAGGTGACGTTGCGCTTGCCGGGATCGTTCACGTCCGGCGAGATGGAGGCGGTGCGGTTGGTGGGACCCAGGACCCCTGCCACGAAGCGCGGCTTGTGGGGCTCTTTCGCCGTCCACTCCTCTGCCACCGCGCGTGCCAGCCGGGCAGCCTCGCGGTTGATCTCGGCCGAGAACTCTTCCATCTCGTAGTCGGCCATGGCGATGCGGGTGGCGTTGAAGGTGTTGGTCTCGAGGATGTCGGCGCCGGCGGCGCAGTACTGCTCGTGGATCTCGCGAATCACGGCGGGACGGGTCAGCACCAGCAGGTCATTGTTGCCCTTGATGTCGGTGTGCCAGTCGGCGAAGCGCGCGCCGCGATAATCGGCCTCACCGAGCTTGTAGCCCTGGATCATGGTGCCCATGGCGCCATCGATGATCAGGATCCGCTCCTTGAGACAGGCTTCCAGTTTGTTTGTCACATCCGACTTTTTGTTCGACACCGCTCGTTCCTCTTACATCCATGCAACTGCGTAAACAGCATCCTAACAGCAAACAAATCAAATGGAAATCTAGCCGTCTATCTGTCTATATCAGCGACCTATATACTCATAAATAGGTAATGAGTAACATGTGACCCAAGAGTACCCTATGCCCGTCCTCAATCCGGACACGTGCTTGCTGTTTACTAAAGAGAAAAATAACTATGAGCGTCTACTACACACTCTGCTTCCTGGCAGCGTTGGCGATCTTTATCGCCTTTGCCAATCAGTATGTTGTGAAGATCCAGACCACCATCGCCATCACCGCGGGCTCCATGCTGATCTCCGCGCTGCTGGTGCTGTTCGGTAAGCTGGGCTGGTTCAATCTGGAACCCCTGGCCGTCAAGACCATGGAGAGCATCGACTTCCAGAATTTCCTGCTGAAGGGGATCCTGGGCTTCCTGCTGTTCGCCGGCGGTCTCGGGATCAATCTGAAAGCCCTGCGCAGCCAGAAGTGGGAGATCACCATTCTCTCCATCGTGGCGACCCTGCTCTCCACCTTCATGGTTGGCTACGGCTTCTGGTTCATCGCCAAGCTGCTGGGCTGGGAGCTGCCGCTGGTCTATTGCATGCTGTTCGGTGCCCTGATCTCTCCCACCGACCCCATCGCCGTACTGGCCATCGTCAAGAAGATGAAGGCGCCGCCCCAGATCGCCATCCAGATCGAAGGGGAATCGCTGTTCAACGACGGTGTTGGCCTGGTGATCTTCGCCACCGTGTTCGCCGTGGCGTTCGGCGGCGTCGAGCCCACCTTCGGCAGCGTGGCCGGCCTGTTCCTGCATGAGGCCCTCGGCGGCATCCTGTTCGGCGCCGTGCTGGGCCTCATTGCCCACGTGATGATCAGCGCCACCGACGACGGTTCGCTGGAGCTGCTGCTGACCCTCTGCATCCCGACCGCCGGCTTCGCCTTCGCCAACATGATCGGCGTCTCCGGCGCCCTGGCCATGGTGGTGACCGGCATCATGATCGGCAACTGGACCCGTCATTCCGGCTTCTCCGAGCAGAGCAGCCATCACCTGGATCACTTCTGGGAGTTGATGGACCAGTTCCTCAACGCCCTGCTGTTCCTGCTGATCGGTCTGGCGCTGGTGCTGCTGGATCTGGCCTGGCGTGACTGGATCCTGCTGGTCATCGCTGTGCCGCTCTGCCTCGCCGCCCGCTTCATCAGCGTGTCGCTGCCCTACATGGCCTTCCGCCGCTATCGCAGCTACAACAAGTTCTCGGTGCGGATCCTCACCTGGGGCGGTCTACGCGGCGGTCTGGCCATGGCCATGGCGCTGGCGCTGCCCTCCGGCGTCATGATGCTGCCGGAGTACGGCGTCGACCTGCGGGAAGTGATCCTGGTGATGACCTACTCGGTGGTGATGTTCTCCATCGTGATACAGGGCATGACCATCACCCCGATGATCACCGCCGCCAAGAAGGCCAGCGGCCACTACTGAGTCACCGGCTGACGTCACCTGGTGATGAAAAAAGGGCTCCCTCGGGAGCCCTTTTTGTGGCCGACAGACGACCCTCAAGGAAAAACTGCAAATAATTGTTTGCTTTTTACTCATGTCGAGGAGAGAATGCGCGCCGGCTAGTTAATCAGCCCTGATTATGTTTACCCTGAAATGCTTCACCTCACGATGAATCCTGCCAGTACCCGCATAACCTTCTTCTGATTTACTCGCCTTGAGAACCGTTCAGGCTGTCTGCCTGCGTTGCCCGGCTCTCACGGTGCAGACCCGATCTGCCCACTCCCAAGTAGCATCATGCATCCGCGTGGTCCTTGGCGCATTCCTTGAAAGTGCAGACGCCCCTGAACCGGGCTGGGTATTCCTGCGCGCTCGTCCGCAATCGTGCTGACTGCGCCCATTGACCTGACATTTGCCAATACAAGGAGCAAACACCTAATTGATATAGAGAAATACCATGATGAAAGCAGTACAAACACACAAACCCCTGCGTCGCAGCAAACCCATCAACCTGCCCGTGCAAGAGCACGATGACGACGGGTTCCTGATCCAGTTCAGCACCCGCTTCAGCGGCGGTTTTGCCATCTCCTGTGACGGCATCGCTGGCGAGTTTTCCATCGAAGACCTCAACTGATCCTGCCTGCCCAACGGCAGCGCCCGATGCAGACAGGCCGCAACTCACGGCGGCCTCTTTGTCTCACTCCCGCAAATTTTCCCTGCATCGCCTAGCCAACACCCGCACTCTTGGCCGGCAAGCACCCATATTCTCAGACCCGGCAGGCCTGCGCTCCTTCCGCCTCCAGCAGCAGACACTCATCCGCATCCTCGGCCAGCTTGACCAGCCTGCTCTGCACCAGCCCCAGCTTGGCCAGCAGCGCCACCGAGCGCTCATTGCCCGGGGTGACGATGGCGACCACCCGCTCGATGCCGAGCCGCTCCCGACCATCCTGCAGCGCCGCCTGCGCCGCTTCGATGCCATAACCCTGACCGCGATAGGCGGGCAGGAAGGCGTAGCCGATGTCTTCACAAGGCAGGGTATCGCGCTTGATCAAGCCACAGATGCCGAGCTTGGCGCCGTCGCTGCGCCGGGCCACCAGATAGAGGCCGTGACCGTGGCGGGCATAGCTGACCGCCGGCCCCTGCTGGATGTAGTTTTCGGCATCCTGCAGAGTGCGGATACCCCGATCGCCGATGTAGCGGTGAAAGTCGGGGTCGTTGAGCAGTTCCACAATGAAGGGGGCATCGGCAACGGTCAGTTCGCGCAGTTCCAGGCGCTCGGAGAGGATCATGACAAGGGCTCGCATAGAAGAATCAGGCCCCAAGACTGCCCCCGCCACCGGCTATTGGCAAGGCTGTCACCATGAAAAAGGGCCGCAGTGCGGCCCTGGTCAATGAAATCAGCCGCGTCAGGCCGCCAACAGCCCGGCGTAGCCATTGCCCTGCTCGCGCAGCGCCACGAAAACCGCCGCGCAGTCGGACCAGGAGAGACCGAGCCGCTCGGCCACCTGGGCGGGCCACTCGGGCGGTGCCTCATCCCCCACGTCAGACTGCGCCGCCAGGGCGATGGCCAGATGGATGAGGGCGGCCTCGGCAGAGAACTCCTTGGCCAGCAAGGGGTTGTAGTGATACTCCACCGCATGGCAGATGCTCAGGGGGAATTGCCAGCGCCTGGCCATCTCGGCCCCGGTCTGGGCATAGTTGAAGCCGACCACCAGCTCCTCGGCCTTGGCGCGCCCCTTGCTGGGCTCCAGATCCTTGATGTGGTTCACCATGTTCTCCGGCAGCCCCACGTGCATGATGAGCCGCCCCATGTCGTAGAGCAGGGCGCAGGTGAATACCTCCTCCCCCTTCATGCCCTTGAGCTTGGCCAGCCGTCTGGCCAGTTCGGCCACGTCGAATACCTTGCCCCAGAAATGTTTGAGATCGATGCCGGGCACCGCATTGATGGAGCCGGTCAGGCCGCAGGCGAGCACCATGTTGCGCACCACGTCGACCCCGAGCCGCACCACGGCCTCGTTGACGGTGGCGACCTGGCGACTGCCGCCAAACTTGGCGGAGTTGGCCAGCCGCAGCAGCTTGGCGGAGATCACCGGATCCTTGTTGATCTTCTTGGCAATCAGCAGGATATCCGGCTCTTTCTCGTTGAAGGTCTGCACCAGTTCGCGCATGACTTCCGGCACGTTGGGCAGGTTCTGGGGCTTGGATAACAGCGAGTCTATGGTGGGCATATTGATATCCGTCCATGCGATTTTATGATGGTTGTCGTTTGCCGACAGCAAACCCACATTAATTATGGGTAACAAAAACCGCCCCTACCGAAATGTTTTTATCGAAATATTTCAATGCGTTAATAGCTATCTCGCTATACTGGCATCCTTTATGACATGACGAGGCACAGCACATGAGCGAACCCACCGAGTTCTTCGACGAACAAACCCTGCTGGAGATGGTCGACAACCAGCTGAGCGACGGCCACCCGCTGCAGGTCAAGGCGACCCTGATGCGGCTGGTGATGAAGGGCACCCCCCGTGAAGAGGCGCTGCAATATATCGCCTGTGCCCTGGGGGCCGAGCTGATGGCGATGGAAGCGGATCAGGGCCCCTTCAACCTCGAGCGCTACGGCCAGTTTCTGGACTCCCTGCCCGAGATGCCCTGGGCCGAATAAACGCCCACTCCCGCCGCCGGCGACCCGGTCGCCGGCCTGCCCCCGTTAGGCAAGCCACCCCGCCAGCCATTATCATTACTGCCACCGGACAGCAGGGGAGCAAGCATATGCGCTGGCAAGATCGCCGTGAGAGCAACAATGTGGAAGACAGGCGCCAGCAGGGCGGCGGGGGCGGCATCCCCATCGGCGGCAAGGGGCGCCTGATCCTGCTGGTGGTGGTCATGGTGGCCGGCTACTACGGGGTGGACCTCTCCCCCCTGCTCAGCGAACCGACCACCCAGAGCCAGCCCCAGCGTCAGGAGATGTCTCAGCCGGCCAAGGATCCCCTCGCCAGGTTTACCTCGGTGATGCTCGCCTCCACCGAAGATGCCTGGGGCGAAATCTTCCAGCAGAGCGGCAGCCGCTATCAGGCACCCAAACTGGTGCTCTATCGCGGCGCAACCCGTACCGGCTGCGGCCAGGGCCAGTCGGTGATGGGCCCCTTCTACTGCCCGGCGGATCGCACCGTCTACATCGATCTCTCCTTCTATCAGGAGATGCGCGACAAGCTGGGGGCCGACGGCGACTTCGCCCAGGGCTACGTGGTGGCACACGAGGTGGGCCACCACGTGCAGAACCTGCTCGGCATCGAGCGCAAGATGCGTGAACAGCAGCAGGGATTGAGCCGGGCCGAGCAGAACAAGCTGTCGGTCAAACTCGAGTTGCAGGCTGACTGCTTTGCCGGCGTCTGGGGCCACTACATGCAGCGGGAGCAGGTGCTGGAGCATGGCGATCTGGAAGAGGCGCTCAACGCCGCCCAGGCCATTGGCGACGACCGTCTGCAGCAGCAGAGCCAGGGCCGGGTGATCCCGGACAGCTTCACCCACGGCAGCTCGGCCCAGCGCTACGCCTGGTTCAAGCGCGGCTTCGACAGCGGCAAGCCCGCCAGCTGCAATACCTTCGCCGCCCGCTAGACGCCAAAAAGAAGGGCCGGATCCTGACAGGATCCGGCCCTTTTTCCATTCATGGGGACGTCAGTACTGGGAGTTGACGATCACCTCCTCCCCCAATGCGCCAGCCAGCGGCAACGGCCGGTAGGTGGAGTTGGCCGAGCGCAGCAGCCGGATGCCGCGAATGCCGAGCTCCTGCGCCGCCTTGATGTCGCCATCGGCATCGCCGTAGAAGATCTTCATCTGCTTCTCCTTGAGCCACTGCACCTTGGTGTTCTGGCCCGGCTGATCGCCGGCGAAGATCACCGGGTTGAGCTGGTCGGCCGGAATATTCATGGTCTGCTGCAGGGTCTTGCTCACGGTCTCGGTCCTGGTCGCCGAGCGACCCGTGACGAAATAGATGTGATCGCCGCGCTGGAGGTGCATGGCGATGAGCGCCTTGCCCACCTCCTTCGGCACGCTGAACGCGTCCCAACCGTTGTTCATCTTCTCCCAGAAGGCCGGGTTCTTCAGGTAGCTCTCGTCATTGGGCGAGAACTCCTGCTTGCCGCGATAGAACCCCGGGCTGGAAAAGAGCAGGGTGTCATCGATGTCGAAACCTACCGCCATCGGCGGCAGCCCATCCAGGCTCCTGGCAATCTGCGTCACCGACACCCAGTGAATGGGGGCCTGCTGGGCCAGGGTCACCGCAGTGACACCGGCGGGGCTGGCCGGAGCTTCGACCGCCACGGCGGGCAGGGTCAGGCTGGCGGCGACCAGGGAGGCAAGCAGGGCAAAACGGGGGGATAAGGACATGATACGGCTCGTGACATGAAGGAAACAGGGGGCCGATCCTGCCCCATGCCGGCACCGGAAACCGTGAAACCCGCCACAAAACAGGGCCAAGTGACACGCATCGCCACGGCAAGCCCCCATCTTGGCGCAATCGCCAAACAGGATGGCGTGGGCACCCAGGCCGGAGCCGACGCTGCGCCCCATACTGGCCACTCCCATCCACTCAGGAGCCCATCATGGATTACAAGCAACGGCTGCAAGCCTGCCTCAACCGGGTCATCTGTGACCCCGATTTCACCCCGGCCGAACTCGATCACTGGTTCTGCCCGGACTATGTCCAGCTGGTGGATGACCAGCGGCTGGATCGCGCCGCCTTCGAGCAACACCTGCTGGCCCTGCGCCAGAGCCTGGCCCGCTGCGAGATCCATTTTGTCTCGCTGCTGGCCGAGGGAAACCGGGTGCACTCCCTGCATCGGGTGCGGGCCTGGCGTTACGACGGCGCCCATATCGAGTGCAAGGTAAGCGCCCTGTTCACCTTTCAGGGCGAACGCCTGAGTCACACCGATGAGCTGACCTGCCTGCTGGCGGGGAAGCCAACCGACCGGGATCTCGGCTCCCGCCTCACGGCTCCGCCGGCTCCCGCAAGAAGCGATTGAAGGCGTAAGAAAAGGCGCTGAAATCCCCGTAACCCAGTTCGAGGGCTATCCGCGACAGCGGCTGGCCCTGTTGCTGCAACTGGCGGGCCCGTCCCATCACCACCTGTTGTCGCCATTGCCGAAAGCTGCAGCCCAGCTGCTGGCTGAACAGCCGGTTGAGGGTGCGCACCGAGGCACCTGAATCGGCAGCCAGCTCCGCCAATCCGTATTCGATGGAAGGGTGCCGGCAGACCCGTTCCAGCACCCGCAGCAGCCGCACGTCCAGCGCTGCGCTCAGCATGAATCCAGCCGCCACCGGTGCCTGTCGCAGCTCGGCCGCCAATACCGTCAGATAGGCATCCCTGAGCCCCGGCCCCGCCATGTCCGCCAGCCGCTCGAACAGGCCAGCCAGCAGCGGGCTCACCTGATGGGTCGTCAGTTCGCGCCCCCCATCCAGGTCATCCAGATAGATCAGAGTGAGCCGGGAGTGACGCAGCACCCTGAACTCATGGGCAAGCCCGGCCGGGATCAGGCAGAGCTGGCCCGTCACCAGCAGCACGCCTGCCGCCTCACTGCTGATCACGCCACCACCCCGATGCAGATAGCAAAACTGTGAGCCGCCGTGACAATGGAGGGCGGTGAGCGCGCCTTGCGGGTAGTCGCGATATAAGAGATTCATGACGAACTCCCCAGGCCCAAGGCCCATCCACCAGCAGGCTCTTTCGGCACTTCTTGCCCCCCGCTCTCGCCCCGGTGGGCTATAACTGCTGTACGCCTTCTAATGACATTCAAATCAATTGCACCATTTATTGGAGATGCCATGGACGTGCACACCGCAGCTGCCCATTCGAACACAGTCACTCCCGCTTCACCCCAGGCCAGACTGGAGGCCGTCGACCAGCTGATGGCACGACTCGAGCTCGCGCCAGACGGATTGATCCTGGATGCCAACCCCCGTTTTCTCGCCATCATGGGATATCAGCTGGCCGAGCTCAAGGGTCAGCACTACGGCATGCTGCTCCCCGCTGAGGCGGAAGAATCCGCCGACGAGGCCGCCCGTTGGCAGGCGCTGCGAACGGGGCAGGCACAGGAGGGTGAGTTTCACCGGCTGGATCGGCAGGGACGGGACATATGGCTGCGAGGCAGTTGCAGCCCGCAGCTGGATGAACAGGGCGCGCTGGTCCAGGTCATCGAATACGCCATGGATCTGACCGAGCAGAAGCAGCTGAACGCCAACTTCGAGGGGCAGCTCAACGCCCTCAGCCGGGTCATGGGCAAGGTGGAGTTTTCACTGGATGGCATCATCCTCGATGCCAATGCCCGCTTCCTGGAGACGGTGGGCTATCAGCTGGAGGAGCTGAAGGGTCAGCACCACCGGCTGCTGGTCGATCCTGACTACGCCCAGTCGGCCGACTATCGCAGCTTCTGGGAAACCCTGCGCCGCGGTGAATTCCTGGCAGGAGAGTTCTGCCGACTCGGCAAACAGGGGGAAGAGATCTGGATCCAAGGCTCCTACAACCCGGTGCTGGATCTCACCGGCAAGCCCAGCAAGATCGTCAAGTTTGCCACCGACATCACGGCCCAGGTGGCGCAGCATCGCCAGCTCAAGCGCGCCATGGAGGAGGCCGAAGAGGCCGCCAGAGTGCGCGAGGAGCTGCACAAGTCGCTGCAGGAAATGTCGACCCCGGTCACCCCCATCTGGGACGGGATCCTGCTGCTGCCACTGGTGGGGATCATCGATTCCATGCGCACCGCCGACGTGATGAACAAGTCGCTCACCAAGATTGCCGAGACCCGGGCCCGGGTCTTCGTGCTGGACATCGCCGGGGTCGCCACCGTGGATACCGGCGTCGCCAACCAGCTGATCAAGATCACCAAGGCGACCCAGTTCATGGGGTGCGAGGCCATCATCTCCGGCGTCTCGCCGGCCATCGCCCGCACCATGGTGGAGCTGGGGGTCTCTGTCGGCGACATCCGTACCACGGCGACCCTGCGGGATGCCTTCGAGATCGCCCTCAAGCGGGTCGGATCCACCCTCTAGGAGAGATGCATGCTGCTCAACAATGATCTGGGCATCGCCGACGTGGCCGACTGCATCGTGGTCAGCATGCGCCCCGACCTCGGTGACGAGGGCATGCAGCAACTGATGCAGGCCCTCTCCCAGCGGCTGATGCTGGGCCGCCAGCACGCGGTACTGCTCGACTTCTCCGGGGTCATGCTGCTCGATCACCACGAATTCAGGCAGGTACGCAAACTGGCCGAGGTGTGCCGCCTGCTCGGTGCCGTCAGCCTGCTGGTGGGGCTCAATGCGGGGATCGCCGCCTTCTTGGCGCTGGCCGATGCCGAGCCCGGACCGCTGCGCTGCTTTCTCGACATGGACGATGCCTTCGCCCATGTTCGCACGACGCTCAAGGATGAGGAGTAGCGCAGCATGCAGCTGGAACAGAGCGTGCAAGAGGCCAGCTACCCGCTGCGCCACGATATCGACCTGCACCTGACGGTGATGGCGGTGCGCCGCCTCCCCTTCATCGCCAACCTGTCCGAGGTGGACCGTGCCATGCTCTCCACCGTGGTCTCCGAGCTGGGCAGCAACATCCTGAAATACGCCGAGCGGGGGGAGATCACCCTCACCCTCCACCATCCCAGAGGGCGCCCCTGCATCGACATCGTCGCCCGCGATCAGGGCCCCGGCATTGGGGACGTGCATCAGGCCATGCAGGATCACTACAGCACCTCGGGCACCCTGGGCCTGGGCCTGCCCGGCGTGCGCCGCATGATGTCGGAACTCACCATCAGCACCCCGCCGGAAGGGGGAACTCTGGTGCAGGCCCGCAAGTGGCTGGGCGCGGCGCCTCTGGTATCCAGACCAATCGCCCCCCTCGCCTGTGCCGGCCAGTTGTACGCCGGCCTGCAGCTGACATGGGCCAGCGAGAACCGCCCCTGCTATCCGGAACGGGTCTCCGGCGATCTGGCCTTAATCCGGCCAGGGCCGGAGGGGGTGTCGCTGATCCTGATCGACGTAAGCGGCCACGGCGCCTCGGCCAACAAGCTGGTACAGGTGCTGGAGGCGGCGCTGCAGCAAACCCGCGAGCAGGAGCCTTCCCGCCTGTTGCAACTGCTGCACCAGCACTGCATCGGCACCCGGGGCGCCGCCGCCGGCGTGGCCCTGGTCAACGGCGAACGGGGTGAGCTGAGCTATGCCGGCATCGGCAATACCCGCATCTGCCTGCGCGGCCGCGAGCCCTGGCGCGGCATCTCCCGCGATGGGGTGCTGGGAGAGCGCTTTCCCACCCCCTTGCTGCAGCACCAGCCACTCGTCGCGGGGGACGTGGTGATGCTCTATTCGGACGGTATCAGCGAATCCCTCAACCTGCGCGACGGTGCGCTGGATCTGACCGCCGAACCCGCCCAGCTGGCACGCCAGGTGATCGCCCACAGTGGCCGCAGCACCGACGATGCCAGCTGCATCGTGCTGCGGGTGCTGGCAGGGGAGGAGGACTAGATGCGGCAACTGATCGGTGAAACCCTGCTGTCAGGCCCGGCGGCGGCACTCACCGCCCGGCGCAAGGTGATCCAGGTACTCACCTGCCTCGACAGAAGTCCCACCTTCGTGGCACCGCTGGCAGGTGCTACCTCCGAGCTGGTACGCCAGCTGGCGGCGAACGCTGAGCCGCTGCAACTGCAGGTGTGGCTGGAGCCGCACGCGCAGGAGTTGTGGCTCTCGCTCTTGGCTGATGCCCCCATCTCCCCCGAGCCGGACGGCCGCCATTCACGTGGCATCCGGCTGGTAGCACACGCGGACAACGCCATCGCCCTGGTCTACCGCCTGCCCCGCTGGCCCGATGAACCGCTGCTGCAACAGATGCAGCAGCAGTTCGCCGAACCGACCCGGGACGAGCTGTTTGCGGTGATGCAGGCCAAGAACCAGGAGCTGGAAGTGGCCTATGAGCTGGCGGAGGGCGCGACCCGGGCCAAGAGCGATTTTCTCGCCAACATGAGCCACGAGATCCGCACCCCCATGAACGCCATCCTCGGCATGTCCCATCTCGCCCTGCAGACCCGGCTAGATCCGCAGCAGTTCGACTACGTCAGCAAGATCCAGCGTTCGGCCCAGCATCTGCTCGGCATCATCAACGACATCCTCGACTTCTCCAAGATCGAGGCCGGCAAACTGGATCTGGAGCGGATCGAGTTCGATCTCGACCATGTGCTGGAGAATCTGGCCACCCTGGTGGGTGAAAAGGCGGAAGCCAAAGGCATAGAGCTATTGTTCGAGGTCGATCACCAGCTCGACACCCTGCTCTATGGCGATCCCCTTCGCCTCGGCCAGATCCTGATCAACTACGCCAACAACGCGGTCAAGTTCACCGAGCAGGGGGAGATCCTGGTCAAGGTCAGCTGCCTGGAGAAACAACCCCAGGAGGTGTTGTTGCACTGCTCGGTACAGGACACCGGGATCGGCATGAGCCAGGAGCAGCAGCAGCGGCTGTTCCAGTCATTCCAGCAGGCGGACAGCTCCACCACCCGCAAGTACGGCGGCACCGGCCTCGGCCTCGCCATCTCCCGCAAACTGGCGGAGCTGATGGGCGGCGAGGTGGGGGTACAGAGCGAACCGGGCCAGGGCAGCACCTTCTGGTTTACCGCCCGACTCGGCCGGGGCAGGCGCAGATCCCGCTATCTGCCGAGCCTGGATCTGCGCGGGCGCCGCATGCTGGTGGCCGACGACAGTGCCAGCGCCCGCACCATCATGGCAGCCCTGCTGCGCAGCATGAGCTTTGTGGTGGACACCGCCGAATCGGGCCAGCAGGCACTGCAGATGATCGCCGGCGCCGAGCAGGAAGGGCAGCCCTACGAAGTGGTATTGCTGGACTGGCACATGCCGGGGCTGGATGGCATCGAGACCGGCCGCCGCCTCATCGCCCGCGGCATGGGTCAGCGTCCCTACCGGGTCATGGTGACCGGCTACGGGCGGGAGGAGGTCTTTCGCCAGGCTGACACCGCCGGCTTTGATCGGGTGCTGGTCAAGCCGGTATGCGCCTCCGTGCTGTTCGATACCGTCATCGGCCTGTTTGGCCAGCAGGCAAGTCCCCTCACCTTCAAGCCACCCCAGGCAACCCATCACTACCGCTTCGACGGGCTCAGGATCCTGCTGGCGGAAGACAACGAGCTCAATCAGCAGGTGGCGCTGGAGCTGCTGCGGGCGGTCGGTGCCGATGTCAGCATCGCCGGCAATGGCGCCATCGCGCTGGAGATGGTGGCCCAGACCCACTACGACCTGATCCTGATGGACATGCAGATGCCGGTGATGGATGGCCTGGCTGCCACCCGGCTGTTGCGCGAGCGGGAAGACGTCGGACAACACACCCCGATCCTGGCGATGACGGCCAACGTCATGGCCGGTGATCGCGAACGCTGCCTCGCGGCCGGGATGGACGATCACATCGCCAAGCCCATCGACCCCGACAGGCTGTATGCGGCCCTGCAGCGCTGGGCAACCTCCTTCAGCCGCGAGGTCAGCAGCAGACTCACTGCCTCGCGCGCATCCCCCGCCACCGCCTTGCTGCCACAGCTGCGGGCGCTCGGCCTCAACGCCGAAACCGCCCTGCAACGCTTGATGCACAACTGGGAGTGGTATCGGGATCTGCTGCAACGTTTCGCCCGCCAGGGGAGTCAGCCAATGGAAACCCTGCTGGCCGCCTTGCAGGCGAATGACCGGGAAGAAGCGCATCGACAGGCCCATACCCTCAAGGGCATAGCCGCAACCCTGGGGGCCGGGTCGCTGCAGGAGGTCTCGGCCCGGCTGGAGAGCGCCCTCGCCCGGGGAGACGACGCCGCCAGCCTGCTGCCGCTGGCCGAACTGGGGCTGCAACAGCAGCAGCAACTGGCCGCCGGCCTGCTGACGCTGCTGCCGGCCCCTGCCGCCCCCGGCTTGCCGGAGGCAACCCCCGCCGAGCTGGCTCCCCTGCTGCACCAGCTGACCGGGCTGCTGCTGGAAGACGATGCGGAAGCCTTCATCCTGTTCCAGCGCAATCAGGCCAGGCTCGCCCCCCTGCTGGGCGAGGCGGCACCGGCCATGCACGATGCCATGACCCGTTTTCGCTTCGCCGACGCCCTGGCACATCTGCAACAAGTCCGGGCCCTCAGACCCGATCTGTTCAACCAAGAGTGAGGCCACCATCATGCTCAACTTGCTGGATCCCGATACCAAACCCACCCTGCTGGTGGTCGATGACACACCGGAGAACCTCTCCCTGCTCAGCGCCCTGCTCAGCCCCCACTACCGGGTCAAGGTCGCCATCAGCGGCCAGCGGGCGCTGGAGATCCTCTCGGCCGGCACCCGGGTGGACCTGATCCTGCTCGACGTGGTGATGCCCCAGATGGATGGCTATCAGGTGATGCAGGCACTGCAGGAGATGCCGCAGGCGCGGGAAATCCCGGTGATCTTCCTGACCGCCAAGGTGGAGGAGAGTGCGGAGGCGCACGGCTTGGCGCTGGGGGCCGTCGACTACATCCACAAACCGATCACCCCCGCCATCGTGCTGGCCCGGGTCAGAAACCACCTGGAGCTGAAAGCCGCGCGGGATCTGCTGCACGACCAGAACGCCTTTCTGGAGCAGGAGGTGGAGCGGCGCACCCGGGAGAACGAACTGATCCAGAACATCACCATCCACTCCCTCGCCTCGCTTGCCGAAACCCGCGACAACGAGACCGGCAACCATATTCTGCGTACCCAGCACTATGTGCGGCTGCTGGCGGAGACTCTCTGCGAGCATCCCCGCTTTCGTGCCGAGCTGACCCCCAAGACCATCGATCTGCTGTTCAAATCAGCCCCGCTGCACGACATCGGCAAGGTTGGCGTGCCGGACCGGATCCTGCTCAAACCCGGCAAGCTGGATGCGGACGAGTTTGCCCAGATGAAGCACCACTCCATTCTCGGCAAGGAGGCCATCGTCCATGCCGAGGAGGCGCTGGGGGTCGAGGTGGAGTTTCTGCGGCTGGCCAAGGAGATCGCCTGCTACCACCACGAGAAGTGGGACGGCACCGGCTACCCCTATGGCCTGATCGGTGACGAGATCCCCCTCTCGGCCCGCTTGATGGCGCTGGCCGACGTGTACGACGCCCTCATCAGCAAGCGCTGCTACAAGGCCGCCATGTCCCATCAGGAGGTGGTGCCCATCATACTGGCAGGGCGAGGCAATCACTTCGACCCCGACATCACCGACGCCTTTGCCCGCATCCACCAGCAGTTCCACGAGATAGCCCTGCGTTACAACGACGACAAGGGCGAACGGGAGTCCAACCGCGACTAGGCGGTGGCGGGCAGCAGGTCGGTGAAGACGAAGCCGTCCCGCTCCACCGTCTCCCCCACCCGGATGGCCAGCGGCCGCTGGAACATGGGGCCGTCCCAGGCCAGGGTATGAAACTCGCCGTTCTCGCCGCAGGGGTCCACTCCGGCGGGCAGGGCCGCCAGCAAGGCCCCATCAAACTCATGTCCGCCGAGGGTGGCAGGCAGCTTGCGCGGATCCAGGGTGCTGATCCTGGCCCTGAGCCCTGCTGCCATCATCTCGCCTGCCAGCTCGTCGGTCTTGCTGCCCCACAGCGGAAACAGCGGCGTGATCCCCGTCCCCGCCAGCTGCCGCTCCCGATAGGCGCGCACATCCTCGAGGAAGAGATCGCCAAACGCCATGTGGCGGATCCCCTGCGCCACCACGTCCGCAATGAAGTCGGTCATGATGCGGGCGTAATCTTCATTGCTGCAGGGCCAGGGCAGGTCGATGGTGGTCAGCGGCAAGCCCACGCACTCGGCCTGTGCCAGCAGCAACTGCTTGCGCACCCCGTGCATGGCCACCCGTTCGAACGCCTGGTTGAGGGTGGTGAACAGCCCCACCACCTCGATGGCCGGATCCTGCCGCAGTGCGTGCAGCGCCCAGGCGCTGTCCTTGCCGCTGCTCCAGGAGAGCAGCACCTTGGTCTTCATATGATTTCTCCAGCTATCTTGAGGTCGGAGCCGGCAAGGCGCCGGCCATCGTCCCGATTATTCGCCCCGAGAGATGAGCCCGGCGCTTGAGCGTGTCGCTCCGTCTCACTGCACCAAAAAGCTGCAAGACAGTGTTGCGAATTGTGCGATTTACATCACGGGATGCAAAAGCATAACCTCGGTAATGAGCGTGTCCCCTGCAAGGATGGGGGAACAATAACTAAAAAAACGATGGGAAACATAAGGATATGACGACAGTCACACCAGCTTACGACCACAGCCGCCCCCTCAACCGACAGGATTACAAGACCCTGAGCCTGGCCGCCCTCGGCGGCGCCCTCGAGTTTTACGACTTTATCATCTTCGTCTTCTTCGCCGTGGTGATCGGCGAGCTGTTCTTCCCGGCCGACATTCCCGAGTGGCTGCGCCAGTTCCAGACCTTCGGCATCTTCGCCGCCGGCTATCTGGCCCGCCCGCTGGGCGGCATCATCATGGCCCACTTCGGCGATCTCATCGGCCGCAAACGGATGTTCACCCTCAGCATATTGCTGATGGCACTGCCGACCCTACTGATCGGTCTGTTGCCCACCTACGCCACCCTCGGCATCGCCGCGCCCCTGCTGTTGCTGCTGTTGCGGATCCTGCAGGGAGCCGCCATCGGCGGTGAAGTGCCCGGTGCCTGGGTGTTCGTGGCAGAGCACGTGCCGGCCCGCCGGGTCGGTGTCGCCTGCGGCACCCTCACCGCCGGGTTGACGGCCGGCATCCTGCTCGGCTCCCTGGTGGCCACCGCCATCAACCGCGGCATGAGCCCGAGCGAGGTGAGCGACTGGGGCTGGCGGCTGGCCTTCGTGCTCGGTGGGGCGTTCGGCATCGTCGCCATGTACCTGCGCCGCTGGCTGCACGAGACCCCGGTCTTTGCCGAGATGCAGGCCAACAAGGCGCTGGCGGAAGAGCTGCCGCTCAAGACGGTGCTGCGCAGCCACAAGGGCAGCGTCGTGGTCTCCATGCTGCTCACCTGGCTGCTCTCCGCCGGCATAGTGGTGGTGATCCTGATGACCCCCACCTACCTGCAGAAGGTGCACGGCATCAGCCCGGCCGATGCGCTGACCGCCAACTCGCTGGCCATTCTGGCGCTCACCTTCGGCTGCATCGCCTATGGCCGGCTGATCGACGCCCTCGGCAGCGGCCCCACCCTCATGCTGGGCTCATTGCTGCTGGCCGGCGCCAGCTACGCCTTCTATCACGGGCTGGCGACCGACACCAGCCAGCTGGTGCCGCTCTATGCGCTGGCCGGTTTCTCGGTGGGAATCGTCGGTGCCGTGCCCTACGTCATGGTCAACGCCTTCCCGGCGGTGGTGCGCTTCTCCGGGCTGTCGTTCTCCTACAACGTGGCCTACGCCATCTTCGGCGGCCTGACGCCCATGCTGGTCACGCTCTGGATGAAGGAGGACGTGCTGGCCCCCTCCCATTACGTGGTCAGCCTGGCTGCGCTCGGCTTCGTGCTCGGCCTGCTGCTCTGGCTGCAGCAGCGCAGCCAGCGCCAGAGCGCGCCGCAGGCCGCCTGAACCATTCCGAGCCCCGCCCAGTGCGGGGCTTTTTTCATATGGCTGGTGTTCAGCCAGGCCGACATAAGATAGCCTCCCTCTCGGGCCCCTCGACGGCCCGGGACACTCCTCCACCCTAGTCATCCGAGGTTCATGATGTTCTTTCAGGTCGTATTTCTCGCCTTGCTGGCGCTGCTACCCATGGTCAACCCGCCCACCACGGCCACCCTGTTGCTGGGGCTGAGCAAGGGCATGTCGCGCGAGCACGTGCGACGCCAGATCAACCTGGCCGCCATCTATCTGTTCTGCACCCTCTGCGTCAGCTTCTTCATCGGCTCCTCCATCCTGGATCTGTTCGGGATCTCCATTCCCGGCCTGCGCCTGGCCGGCGGCCTCATCATCGCCTTCATCGGCTTTCGCATGCTGTTCCCGGCTCCGAGCCAGGCGGCCGGGGTCGACATCAACCAAAGCATCGCCTTCGTGCCGCTCACCATGCCCAGCATGTGCGGGCCGGGCACCATGGCGCTGGTGATCAGCGGCGCCGCCCAGATCGCCGAGCTGCCGGACGAATACAACCGCTTCACCATCTATGCCGCCATGGTCACCGCCTTCGCCCTGATGAGCCTGCTCAGCTGGGGGGTACTCAAGCTGGCGGATCCGGTCTGCAAGATCCTCGGCGCCACCGGCATCGACGCCATGACCCGGATCATGGGCTTCTTGCTGGTCTGCATGGGTATGCAGTTCTGCATCAACGGCATCAAGGAAGTGGCGCAGGATCCGGTGTTCCACGGTGCGCCGGCGGCACAAACGGCACCCGCGTTGCCACACGTATCCGGCGCCCTTGATCAATTGCCGGACCCGCGCCAGCCCTGACTGAAAACGGTGTCATAAAAGCACAGGAATCGTCGCTGATCTTGCGCCTGATCATGTTGTTGACACATAAATGAGTTAGTGTGTTTTTCATACAGATTCGATTCAGAGAGTGCTTGGTAGGTTTATGGATGGACACCCACTCACTTCAGGAGATGTGCAAATGGAAAAGATGCTGACCGAGATTGGAAGCTACAGCCTGTTTCATGAATATCTGAACGTGGTCGGTGCCGCCAGCCCCGCTCTGACCCGGATCAAGAGCCGGTGGGAGTACAAACAGAGCGATCGTCTGGTTGCCCAGATCAGGGTCGATCAACAAGGCAACGCGCGCTTCTTCATCGATGCCCGCGCCATTTCGGTCAACTGATCGAGCCCCGTATCTGCAGCCCCGGCCCTTGCCGGGGCTTTTTGTTTCCCATGACCCCGGATAGCAAAACCCCGGCACTTAGCCGGGGTTTGGCGATCACGGGAGTATCGCTAGCTTCCCTTACTGGGTGCCGCCCACGGTGAGCTGATCCAGCTTGAGGGTGGGCTGACCGACACCGACCGGCACACTCTGCCCCTCCTTGCCACAGACTCCGACCCCGCGATCCAGCGCGAGATCCTTGCCCACCATGGAAACCTGGCTCATCGCCTCGGGGCCGTTGCCGATCAGGGTCGCCCCCTTGATGGGCGCGGTGATCTTGCCATCCTCGATGAGGTAGGCCTCGGAGGCGGAGAAGACGAACTTGCCGGAGGTGATGTCCACCTGCCCGCCGCCGAAGTTGGGGGCATAGATCCCCTTCTTCACCGAGGCGATGATCTCGGCCGGATCATACTGACCCGCCAGCATGTAGGTGTTGGTCATGCGCGGCATCGGCATGGCGGCGTAGGATTCGCGGCGGCCGTTGCCGGTGAGCGGCACGCCCATCAGGCGGGCGTTCTGCTTGTCCTGCAGGTAACCCTTGAGGATGCCGTTCTCGATCAGCACGTTGTAACCGCCCGGCGTCCCCTCGTCGTCGATGGAGACGGAGCCGCGCCGACCCGGCAGGGTGCCGTCATCGACGATGGTGCAGTGCTTGGAGGCCACCTGCTCGCCGATGCGGCCGGCAAAGGCAGAGGAGCCCTTGCGGTTGAAATCCCCCTCCAGACCGTGGCCCACCGCCTCGTGCAGCAGCACACCGGGCCAGCCGGCACCGAGCACCACCGGCATGGTGCCGGCCGGGGCATCGATGGCGTCGAGGTTGACCAGTGCCTGGCGCACCGCCTCGCGCACATAGCCAAACGCCCGGCTCTCCAGCCCGTCCAGCTCGAGGAAATAGTCGTAGCCGAAGCGGCCACCGCCACCGGCGCTGCCGCGCTCGCGACGCTCGCCCTTCTCGGCGATGACGGTCACCGAGAGACGCACCAGCGGACGCACGTCGGCGGCCAGGGTGCCGTCGGTGGCGGCTACCAGCACCTCTTCATAGACGCCGCTGATGGAGGCCATCACCTGATTGATGGCGGGATCCAGACTTCTGGCGAACTTGTCCATCTGCTCCAGCAGGGCGATCTTCTGCTGCTTGTCGAGGGTCTGCAGCGGATCCAGCGCCGGGTAGAGCAGGTTTGCTTCG
Organism: Aeromonas sp. V90_14; assembly: GCF_029967615.1. Lineage (NCBI taxonomy): Bacteria > Pseudomonadati > Pseudomonadota > Gammaproteobacteria > Aeromonadales > Aeromonadaceae > Aeromonas > Aeromonas sp. V90_14. The sequence continues at coordinate 55,677 of NZ_JASCAS010000005.1, forward strand.
GTGCGAGCCCACGCTTTCACCTTGCCCTGCGCACCGGCGGCCGCGATACCGCGGGCGGCGGTCACCGACTGTTGCAGTGCCAGCAGGCTCAGCTCGTCAGAGTAAGCGAAACCGGTCTTCTCGCCGCTGACGGCACGCACCCCGACCCCCTGATCGATGTTGTAGCTGCCATCCTTGACGATGCCGTCCTCCAGCATCCAGGACTCGTGCCAGCTGCGCTGGAAATAGAGGTCGCCGAACTCCACCTGATGGCTCATCAGGCTGCCGAGCAGCTGCTGCAGCCGCCCTTCGTCGAGGTCGTGGGGGGCCAACAGGGAGGCACTAACCTGGCTCAATAGACTCAATCTTTCTCTCCACTCTCGATGCGAGATGTCGTAACGGTTAAATCCCAGACCGTGGGTTCGCTTGGCGAAACGTCAGCGGATGTCCAACCCACCATCGGGTTTGCAAGCGTCCGACTTCCCCGCCACAGGGCGAGTCGAACCTGCACATGTTCATAGCAGACGGGCATGGCCCAGCACCGGCATGGTGCGTTGCAGTTCGTCGACAAGGCCGGGGGCCAGCGGCGCCAGCACGGTGCCGCGCCCGCTGTCCAGGCTGGCCAGCACCCGACCCCAGGGGTCGATCACCATGCTGTGTCCCCAGGTCTGGCGCCCCGTCTCGTGGGTGCCGCCCTGGTTGGCGGCCACCAGGTAACACTGGTTCTCGATGGCGCGGGCCCGCAGCAGCGGCTCCCAGTGCGCCTCGCCGGTCACGGCGGTGAAGGCGGCAGGCACCAGCAGCACGCGGGCGCCGGCGCGGGCCAGCCGGCGGTATAGCTCGGGAAAGCGCAGATCATAACAGATCGAGAGGCCGAGGGGACCAAACGGGGAGTCCACCAGCACAGGCTCCTCGCCGGGGCTGAAGGTTTCCGATTCCCGGTAGCGGCCGTGATTGTCCGCCACGTCCACATCGAACAGATGGATCTTGTGGTAGTGGCCCTTGCGCTCGCCGCTGGGGTCGAACACCAGGGTACTGGTGTGAATATGGTCGGAACCGGCGATGGTGGTCGGCATGGCCCCCGCCACCAGCCAGATGCCGTAATCACGGGCCCATTCGGCCAGCTGCTGCTGGATCGGCGCTGCTCCGCTCAGATCGGGACCTATGGTCTCGGCCCCGTCCAGATACCCCTGCCGCTCGCCAAACAGGGCGAAATTCTCCGGCAGCAGCACCAGCAGTGGCCGCTCACTCGGCAGCAGGGCCAGCTCGGCGGCGATCTGCTCCCGGTTATCCTGCCAGTTGCGGCCCGATACCAGCTGTATTGCGGCTAACCACATGAGACGCTCCTTGTCGTTGTTGCCACCGTCAGATGCTGACCGCATCGCCGGCCTGCAGGGTGTAATCCAGCACTATGATACGTTCCAGCACCGGGCGGAAGATGGCCTTGAGGGCATCGTGATCCGGGTGGGGTAGATAGCGCTGGCGGGCCGCCTCGTCGGCAAAGGTCATCAACACGCTGTGGGTGAAGCCCTCGGCCCGTCCCTCCGGGCTGTCATCCCGCCCCCACTCCACCGCCAGCACGCCGCTGACCTGATGGGGGATGGCGAGAAAGGCTGCACGCACCGCGTCTATCTGTTCGGGCTGGGTGCCCGGCTTGAAGGCGATCAGCAGGATATGTCGGATCATGGCTCACTCCTTGTGATGGTGCCGGGCCGCTCGTTCAGCGCTGGGCGGGCCCCGCGTGTTTGGGGGTCAGCAGGAAGGGGGTCACCTCCTGCGTCGGCAGGTTGGGGGCCACCGCATCGACCGCCTCCTTCTGCTGCTGATTCAGCTTGATGCGGGCCCGATCCCGTCCCGCCTCGATCAGCTTGGGATCGTCGAGCGGGCCGGAAACCCGGAAATCGATGCGGGTGACCACGTCCACCACCGGCTCCAGCAGTTTGGAGAGCGCCAGCACGTAGAGCCCGGTGATCGGGGTCAGCGAGAAGGCGGCCACCACCGGCAGGGTGCCGCCCAGGTTGGGGGAGAAGCTCAGCTCGTAGTCGAGCCGCCAGCGCACCAGATCGGCGATGCCCTCGCCGCGCAGGTTGCCGGCCGCCCCCTTCATGTAGAAGTCGCGGTTGTCCACCACCCCCTGCTTGATCTTGGCGGAGGCCGACATGGACTCGAAATAGAAGCCCTTGTCGAACACATCGCGAAAATCGAGCCGCAGCTTGCGCAGCAATGAATCCAGGCTGAGCAGGGAGAGCAGTCGCGCCCCCTTGTCGTTGACCTCGCGCAGGGTGCCACCTTCCAGCTGGTAGTCGGCGGTGCCGCTCAGGGTCGGCACGTTGGGCCGGTAGGGCACGTCGCGCCAGCTCAGATCCAGCGCCATCTTGCCGGGCGCATCGCCGATGGGCGAGGTGTAGCCGAGCCGCTTGAGCAGCAGCTCGCTGTTGTTGCTGCTGATGTGGGCGCGGGCGCGGGTCTGCATGCCGTCCGCTCCGGCCAGCCACTCGGCGCTGCCGTTCAGCTGGCTGCCAGCCAGCCGCATCTCCAGCCCCTTGAGTCTCAGCTTGTCGGCCCCCGGGATCAGCTCCCCCTTCACCTCGCCCAGCGGCAACTCGCCGAAGCGGCAGTCCACGCAGCTGAAGGTGAGCCAGGGAATGGCATCCATGATGGCTCTGTCCTGTCTGGCATCGGGATCCGGGCTCAGATCCGAACTCTTGCCGGACCAGTGGATACGGGCAAATTTGGCGTCGATGGGCTGACGCTCGGACACCGGCAGGCGCACCACCCCCATCACGTCCGGGCTGTCGATCATCACCTCGGTGGCCTGATTGACCGGCCCCACGGTGAAGTGCACCGCCTTGAGGTTGGCGCTGCCGATGTCGGCGCGGGCCAGACGGCCGTCCACCCACCACTCCTGCGGCAAGAAGGAGGGACCCACCACCGCATTGCCACTCGGCGCCGTGCTGGCCGGCAGCCACTGCTTGAGACGGGCCAGCCAGCCAGCCACGTCGGCCTGCTGCTGGTTGATGGCGAGCAGCATGGGCCGGTCGCGCAGCACCCGGGCGCCGGGCTGCCCCACGTCCACCCGCAACCGGCTGAGGTAGGGCACGCCGTCGCCGTACACCAGCCGGCTCTGCATATCCACGTCGGCCCCCAGCACGGCGCGGATGTCGGCACTGCCGTCGCGGCCACGGGCGGTCACCTTGAGCGGCAGCCGGCTGCCGGCCGCCTTGGCGAGCGGCGCGGGCAGATCCAGCCCCATGCCCTGCAGGTTGGAGTCGAGCGCCAGCTGGAAGCTGAACGGCTGATCGCTTGGCAGGGTCAGCCCCAGGCTGCCGGCCCAGTTGCCGCGCCCCTTGAGGATGTCCAGCGCCGGGATGTCCTGACGCTGGCGGCGGCTGTCCCACTGCCCCTTGAACTTGAGATCGACCTGATAGCGATTGGGCTGCTGGCGACCCTGATAGTCGAGGGTGAGCGGCTGGTTCCACAGGCTCGCCTTGAGGTTGCTGAAGCGGGTCTGCTCGTTGTCATACTCGAGCCGCCCCTGCACCTGCTCCAGCGGCAGATCCAGGCTGGTGACCCGCACCTTGTTGTTGCTGAACAGGGCGTCGCCGCTGGCCTTGACCTCGCTCTCGCCATCCAGCGGGATATCCAGCTTCACCGAGCCCTTCATGGGGCCGCGGATCTCCACCTCCCGCAGAGCCTGACCGACCGAGCCGCCGAGCGGCGAGTCCTGCAGGTAGTCGCTGATGGCCTTGCCCTCGCCCTCAACCTTGGCATCCACGTAGAGGTGGGCCCCCGGATAGAGGTCCGGGATCCAGGCGTGCACCGAGTCGGAGCTGGCCTTGCCGAGCTGGGTGGCGCGGCTGTTCATGTCGAGGCTGGCGTTCTGGAACAACAGATCGATCTGCAGGTCGGTAAGCGGTTGCCAACCGGGGAAGAATTCGTAGGAGGCCTGCTGCAGCGGCACCGCCACCTGGAAGATGCCCTCGCCCTTGCGGTAGGGGAAGTCGCGGAACTCGCCGTACCAGAGCAGGTCAGCGCCCTTGGCCCTGCCCCCCTTGATGGCCCCGCTCAGGTAATCCACCAGGCTCTTGTCCATCACCTGCAGCGGATAGTAACGATCGGCGTTGGCCGCATTCTTGACGTCGATGCGACCGGTCAGGGCGAGGAAGGGGTGCTCGAACAGATCGAGCCGAAAGCGGCTGGCGAGGCTCAAGTCCGGGTTGTCCAGCACCAGATCCTGGCCATAGAGCACCCAGCCCTGCGGGGCCTGCCACCAGTCGAGCCGCGCCGAGAAGCTGTCGATGGGGATCGGCTCCTTGAAGTGGCGGGCCGGGTCTATGGCATCGTTTGCCAGTTGCAGCCGGGCGCTGCCGCCGGTCGGGGTGAGCCAGAACTCACCGTTGAGGTCACGCACGCCGGGCACGTCGTGCCAGGCGTTGACCCGGATGTGGGAGAGCTGGCCGCTGACGGAGAGCCCCTGCCAGCCGGCATCCGCCTGCAGGATCAGATCCTGGATCTTGCCGGTCGGGCGGGTGCGCTTGAGGGTCTCGGTCAGTTCGGGATAGATCCCCGACACCAGCTGGCTCAGGTTGGCGATCTGGTCCAGATCGATGGCCGGTACATAACCCTGGATACGATCGCCGACCCGCTCGAGCTGCAACCGGCTGTGCAGCCAGGGCTTGCCGTCGAGCTTGAAGGTGACGTCGTGGCTGGCAAACTGCCACTCCTTGCCGTCCCGGCGCAGCTGGATCTTGCCCCCCTGCAGCCCGAGCCGGTGCAGGTCACCCTGTTTTTCATCCTGCCAGATCAGGTAGTTGTCGCCAAACGCCAGCAGCGAATCCCCCAGCTGACCGGCCTTGAACTCGCTCCAGAGCTGAAAGTCGAGCTGGCCACTCACCTTGGGCTCCCCTGAGTGGGTACGGGCCAGCATGGGGCTGATGTCGAGCTGGCGGGCCCCCAGATAGAGCTGGCCCTTGAGCCGATCGAGCCGCACCTGGGGGGCATCCACATCGACGATGAGATCGAGGGTACTCTCGCCCACCCCGTTGATGAGATAGGCCTTGCCGACCCCCTGATGGCGCTTGCCGCGGTTCTGCCAGCGCAGCTGGGCGATGTCGAGGGCGCGCACCTCCCCCAGCGCCGTGGTGAGGCTGAGGCGGGTGTCGTGAATATCGAAGGTGGAGAGCTGGGTCAGCAGAAAGCGCAGCAGGGCCTGCTGCTGGTCGCTGCCGTTGCCGGTTTCCGGCTCCGCAGGCTGGCCCAGATCCAGCGCTATGTCGCCATCGCTCAGGATCAGCTGGCCAAATACCGGCTTGAGTTCGTTGAGGGAGCGCCAGAAGTCGAGGTGGGCCCACACCTTGCCAAGACGCAGGGCGAAGCGACCCGAATTCGGCGCGATCACCAGTTGCTGCAGTTCGAGGGCCGGGCCACGCTGGGTCCAGTCCAGCCCGATGCGATCGACGCTGGCCTCCAGCTTGCTGTCGGCCAGCAGGGTATTGAGCAGCGCCTGCCGGTGCTGATTGAGCAAGGGGCCGCCAAAGCGCACCAGGCTGACCAGGATGGCCAGCAGCACGAAGAAGACCCCGAGGGCCAACCAGCCCCGACTCAGCCAGCGATAGACCAATTACATCATCACCACGTCGAACTGCTCCTGCCCGCAGAGCGGCTCGCTCACCACCCTGACCTGCTTGCCGATGAACACTTCCAGTTCGGCCAGACTGTGAGACTCCTCGCCCCGCAGGTAGTCGGCCACCGCCGGGGCGGCGTAGACGGTGAACTGATCCGCGTCGTAAGCCCGGTTGACCCGGATGATCTCCCGCAGGATCTCGAAGCAGACCGACTCCACCGTCTTGACCCGACCGCGCCCCTTGCACTCGGGGCACTCGGAGCAGAGCACGTGCTCCAGGCTCTCGCGAGTGCGCTTGCGGGTCATCTCCACCAGGCCGAGCTGGGAGAAGCCGTTGACGTTGGTCTTGGCGCGGTCCTTCGACAGCGCCTGCTCCAGGCTGTGCAGCACCCGCCGGCGGTGATCCTCGGACTGCATGTCGATGAAGTCGATGATGATGATGCCGCCGAGGTTGCGCAGGCGCAGGTGGCGGGCGATGGCCGCCGTCGCCTCGACGTTGGTATTGAAGATGGTCTCTTCCAGGTTGCGATGGCCGACGAAGGCCCCGGTGTTGATGTCCACCGTGGTCATGGCTTCGGTCTGGTCGATGATGAGGTAGCCGCCGGATTTCAGCTCCACCTTGCGCTCCAGCGCGCGCTGGATCTCGTTCTCCACGTCGTAGAGATCGAAGATCGGCGACTCGCCGGAGTAGTACTCCAGCTTGTTGGCAAGCTCAGGTACGTACTCCTCGGTGAAGCGCTTGAGCTGATCGAAGCTCTGGCGCGAGTCGACCCGGATCTTGTCGAGCTCGGCCCCGACGAAGTCGCGCACCACCCGAAAGGCCAGGCTGGGATCCTCGTAGAGGATCTTGCAGGGCGGGTACTTCTGCTTGCGCTCCAGGATCTTGCGCCACAGGCGCTTGAGGAAGGCAGCATCCTGCTCCAGCTCCTGCTCACCCACCCCCTCGGCGGCGGTGCGGATGATGTAGCCACCCAGCTCGTCCACATAGCCGGCCACGGTGCGCTTGAGGCGCTCGCGCTCCGCCTCGGATTCGATGCGCTGGGAGACGCCGACGTGGGCGCTGCCCGGCATGAACACCAGATAGCGGGACGGCAGGGTGATGTCGGTGGTGAGGCGGGCGCCCTTGGTGCCCAGCGGGTCTTTCACCACCTGCACCATGATGTCCTGCCCCTGGCGCACCAGCTCGGCGATGTTGCCGGCCTGGAACTGCTCTTTCTCCTTCACCGCCACACACTCGGTGTGCGGCACTATGTCGGAGGCGTGCAGGAAGGCCGCCTTGTCCATGCCGATATCGACGAAAGCCGCCTGCATGCCGGGCAGCACCCGGCTGATCTTGCCTTTGTAGATGTTGCCCACGATGCCGCGCTTGGCCTGACGCTCCACGTGCACTTCCTGCAGCAGACCGTTTTCGACCAGGGCAACCCGGGTTTCGGAGGGGGTGACGTTTACCAGCAGTTCTACCGACATAAGTTACCTTGCCTTTCTAGTTTTAAATTCTGGCAGCCAAACCGGCACGTGCCCGGTGAGTAACGCAGTAAGAAACAGCCGGTGCATGTCACCGACCTATGCCTTGCCTGTGATGGCTTCAAATTCTGATCGCCTTGCTGCGAGCGGTTCGCGGAACCGGCCCTGCGCAACAAGGCAGCGGTTGGATTACCGGGACTGTTCCAGATGATGCTTGATCAGCAGGTCTGTTTCCAGCAGGGGCAAGCCGACCACGGCGCTGTAGCTCCCCTCAATGCGGCTGACGAACTTGCCGGCGATCCCTTGAATCGCATAGGCACCGGCCTTGTCACAGGGTTCACCGGTACGCCAGTAAGCCTCGATTTCGGCCTCATCCAGCTTGCGAAACGCCACGTTGGTAGTGACCAGTCGCACGTCGCAGCGCTCCGGGGTGGCCAGCGCCACCGCCGTCATCACCTGATGCACCTTGCCGGAGAGCGCCTCCAGCATGTCCTTGGCGTCGAGCAGATCGGACGGCTTCTCCAGCACCCGGTCACCCAGCACCACTATGGTGTCGGCGCCCAGCACTGGCAGCGCCGTGGGCGCGGCGGCCACGCCGGCCGTTGCCTTGTCGCGGGCCAGCCGGCAAACATAGTCCTGGGGCTTCTCGCCCTCTTCCCGCTGTTCCGGCACATCCAGCTTGAGTACCTCGAAGCGGTAACCCAGCTGGGTCAGCAGTTCGTGACGGCGGGGCGAGCCCGAGGCGAGATAGAGTTGCAGTTCGTTGTGCTTGTTCATAATCACTTCGCGAGCCAGGGTACGGTTACAATGAGTTGTTTTTACTCATATTCACTTGATATTGAAGCGCCGACGCACCTTGCGCAAGACCAGGAAAACCCAGGGCCATATTAGCATCGTGCTCAGGGTCGACCAAAAGTAGGCGAAATTGAGGCTGGCGCGGCTGAACAGGTGCTCGGCCCAGAAGATGGTCACCTTGCCCACCAGCGAGAGGCAGCCGATGATCAGCGCCTGTTGCCAGAGGGAGAAATTGCGGATCTTCTGGAACTGGAACGCCGCCAGATAGGTGGTGATGGCCATCGCCATGGCCCGCACGCCGAGGGTGCTGCCGAGCAGCACGTCCAGCAGCAGGCCCGCCACCCAGGCGGTACCGACGTTGGTCCGGTGCGGCAGCGCCAGCGCCCAGTAGATGAGCACCATGGCGAGCCAGTCCGGCCGGAAGGGTTCGAGTTGGAAAGGAAGCGGCAGGATCGACAGACTAAGGGCCAGCAGGATCGAGATCCAGATCCAGATCCTGCCGCTGGCGGGTTGCAACATCAGCGCGTCGCTCCCGCAGCCGAAGGCGCCGCAGCCGGGGCTGCCGCAGGGGTCGGCGCCTCTTCATCGTCATGCACTTCCGGTTTCTTGTCGGTCCACAGCAGCAGCAGATAGCGCAAGCGATCCAGCGCCACCAGCGGCTTGGCCTCGACCTGGGCGAAGGGCTTGCCCTCCACGTAGTCGGAGCGGGTCACGGTCGCCACCGGATACCCTTCCGGGAAGCGGCCGCCAAGGCCCGAGGTGACCAGCAGATCGCCGACCTGGACGTCGGTGTTGCGCGGCAGGTTGCGCAGCTCCAGCTTGTCGAGCTCGCCGCTGCCGGAGGCAATGGCGCGCAAGTCGTTGCGCAGCACCCGCACCGGGATGCCGTGGCTGGAGTCGGTGATCAGCAGGACGCGGCTGGTGGTGGAACCCACGTGCAGCACCTGACCTATCACCCCCTGATCGTTGATCACCGGCTGGCCGTTGTAGACACCGTCCAGTGCCCCCTTGTTGATCAGCACCTGATGGCTGAAGGGGTCGGAATCCACCGACAGCAGCTCGGCCACCATCTTGCGGGACTCCTTGTGCACCGGCGAACCCAGCAGCTCGCGCAGGCGCTGGTTCTCGTGCTCCAGATGATCCATCTTGAGCAGGCGCGAGCGCAGGGTGAACAGCTGTTGTTCCTGCTGCTTGGTCTGCTCGATGAGGCCGGCCCGGGTCTGCACCTGGGTCGACATGGTATCTAGCATGATACCCGGCGCATTGGCCATGTATTGCAGCGGGCTGACGAGCGAACTGAGGTAGACGCGGACGTGGCTGAACACACCGAAGCGGGAGTCCGCTACGATGGCAGCAATGGAGATGATGACGGCGAGAAACAACCGTAACTGAAGCGAAGGGCCTCTACCAAAAATGGGTTTCATGGGTCGTCAAAAAAGAGCCGGCACGCTGGCCGGCTTTGGGTCTTATTCGTAGTGGAACAGATCGCCACCGTGCATATCGATCAGCTCCAGTGCCTTGCCGCCACCACGGGCCACGCAAGTCAGCGGATCTTCGGCAACCACCACCGGGATGCCGGTCTCTTCCATCAGCAGACGGTCGATATCTTTCAGCAGGGCACCACCACCGGTCAGCACCATGCCGCGCTCGGAGATGTCGGAGGCCAGCTCGGGCGGAGACTGCTCCAGCGCCACCATCACGGCGGAGACGATGCCGGACAGCGGCTCTTGCAGCGCTTCCAGGATCTCGTTGGAGTTGAGGGTGAAGCTGCGCGGCACACCTTCGGCCAGGTTGCGACCACGCACTTCGATCTCGCGCACCTCTTCGCCCGGATAGGCGGAGCCGATCTCGTGCTTGATGCGCTCGGCGGTGGCTTCCCCGATCAGGCTGCCGTAGTTGCGGCGCACGTAGCTGATGATGGCTTCGTCGAACTTGTCGCCGCCGATACGGACGGACTGGGAGTAAACCACACCGTTCAGGGAGATGATGGCCACTTCGGTAGTACCACCACCGATATCGACCACCATGGAACCGGTCGCTTCGGAGACCGGCAGGCCGGCACCGATGGCGGCAGCCATGGGTTCATCGATCAGGTAGACCTCGCGGGCACCGGCGCCCAGTGCGGATTCCTTGATGGCACGACGTTCCACCTGGGTGGAGCCGCACGGCACGCACACCAGCACGCGCGGGCTGGGGCGGAAATAGTTGTTGTCGTGAACCTGCTTGATGAAGTGCTGCAGCATCTTCTCGGTCACGTAGAAATCGGCGATCACGCCGTCTTTCATCGGGCGAATGGCGGAGATGTTACCAGGGGTACGACCCAGCATCTGCTTGGCGGCATGACCGACGGCAGCGACCGATTTGGCGTTCCCGCGCTCTTGGCGAATGGCGACAACTGAGGGTTCGTTAAGGACGATCCCTTGATCTTTTACATAGATCAGGGTGTTGGCAGTTCCCAAGTCGATCGACAGATCGTTGGAAAAGACGCCTCTGAGCTTTTTGAACATGGCTACGGGAAATCCTAAGAATTTGGAGGTGCAGAAAACCGGCTAACTTTACCAATGCCCACCCCAATCGGCAAGCGCTCAAACTGTCGCCAACCCATCAGGCGCGACAAAAATGCGAGTCATCACTCACCCGCACAAGCCGACAAACGCTAATAAACAAGGGGATAAGGGGGCGAAGTTGACAGATCCGCCCCAACTCCCCGCTCAGTGCATCACTTCGCGCCGATAAATAATTCTGTCATTACCCCGGCTGGAGTCGAAGATGGCCTCACCTTGCAGGGTGGCCGGATCAGACAACCAGAGCGGTTGTGACGGCTGTTTGCTCAAATCAACCCTGTAGGGAATGCGCACCGAGATATCCGGCCTGGCGAACTGGAACAGAATCTCACCATCGGTTGCCTGTGCAGAAGCCCCGCCCGGTGCCGAACTCCCCAACCCCAGCCGGATCTTGCGATTGTTCCCCAGACTCAGGTCGCGGCTGGTCGCATCAAAGACATGGCTCGGATTGAGGAAAGTGAAGCCCTGATTGGCCAGAGAGAACTGGGTGCACTGGTCCAGCTTGTTCAACTGCCAGTTGCCCGCCTCGTAATACTGCAGCTGGAGAGGCACGGCCAGCGGCGCAGAGGCAAGCCCCGCGCCCGTCCCCGCCAGCAGGCGACCGAAATAGACCTGCATCGGCACGCTGTCGATCAGCCGGGCATTACAACTGCCGCCGCTACAATTGCCGGCCACCGCATCGTTGAAATCGGGGCTGGCAATCAAGGTTCTGTCGCCATCGTTGTCCCGCATATAGAGGCCAAACAGCAGCGACTTGTAGGGGCCATCCGGCTGGGTATCGGAGAGGCGAACAAATTCACTGCTGCCGGCCGCCAACGCCGCCCGGCCATTGAGCCATGGCAGCGACGGCAGGCTGCGCAACCGGTTAGCGAGTGACTTGCCATCCTTGTTGTTGGCAACCGAGAGATAGGCACTGCCCTTGGCAAACGAACCCGTATAGTTCCGGGTCTGGCCACCCGACACGTTGCGGGCCAGCACATCCAGCGCAACCCCGAAGGGCTGGCCCATATAGGAGAAGACATTGCAGGCCGGCACTATGTCCCCGCTGGCCAGATTGAAGTCAGCGGGAATAAAACGGCCCACCGGCTGGCTCTGGGCGGGCGGGATGGTGTAGCCGAAATAACCCGTAGATACAGTGCTTCCCTCTGGCTGCATTGCCACCGGTGGCGTCGCCGTCATCCGAAATACCCCCACCTCGCTCACCGTCTGGGTGACGCTGTTGAGGCTGCTGGCGGCGGCACTGTGGTTATAGCTGGTGGTGCCAAGCACAGCATTGGTGCCCGGGCTGGGAGCCATCAGGGTGCTGCCCAGAGCTATATTGGGCAGGACAAAGTTGGGCGTGGTCTGGTTCCCGGCACAAATATCCCCATCGTTGGCCGATTCCCAGGCCATGGCCTTGATGTCTATCTGGAAGGTATCTCCCGCCTTCTTGAACACCGGACAACTGCTGTCTCCTGCCGTGCAGACGCCTTGCGGGGGCGTAATGCACAAGCCGACAGGACGCGCCACAAACTGGTCGGCACCGGTCATCACCAGCCCCGCTTCATTGCCCGTGCCGTCGTAGCGGGCATCCAGCTGAACCTTGCCGGCATCTGGATACTTGACCGTAATGGTCGACTGCCCCTGAGCATCGAAGTTGAGGGAAAACGCGGTGGCATTAGCCTGACTGGAGCCGATCAGGTTGTTGTTAACGCTCATTCCGCTGTTGAAGTTATTGCTGGCCGGCGAAACATAGCTGCTCCAGAACTTGACGCTCTTGCTCTGATTGGCAAAACCCGGTACGCACTGCTTGGTCACGTCGCTCTTCTTGACCGCCTTGATGGCCACCGTCTGAGGCTGATTCGAGTAGGTATCCGGCACATCGAAGAAGAAGCCGCTATCGGCAAAATTCAGGGTACAGGCCGCCGCACTGGGTGTCCCGGCGCCAGCCTTGCACAAGGTGGTGCTGAACGGCTTGGTAGTCGGGACCGAACCGGATACCCCTATGGTGACCGCAGTGGCGGTGTTGTTGCGCAGTTGAACGGTCGTGGAACCGCCACTGAAGGTCACCGTATTGCCGCCAATCCAACCATTGCTGACAGAAGTAGGGGTAAGACTCAGGGTCGCGGTCACCGGATCTTGGATAAGTGTGCTACAAGCCGCATCGGCACAGGCCTTGACTGTCACCGTCTCTGGATTGCAGGTCAGCGCCTGACCCGAGTGATCGAGCTGGAAGTGGTCGATCTGTACCCCCACCGGATTGGAGCGCAGGGCACAGATCCGCACGTTGTCGATCTCGTGGAAGTTGGTCACCGAGCCGGTGGAGCCGGTCAGGGAGAGCAGGAAATTGGCAGGCACCGCCGCCTGACCGCTCTGGCTCGCCATGTTGATGGGGCCGACCAGGGTGCTGTAACCCGAGCCGGTATCCCGCTCGACTTTGGTCAGCGAGCTGCCCGCGATACGGGAGTCGACCGTGATGCGGTAACGGTGAGGGCGGTTGCCGTTGATACCGCTGTCGACGGGCGGGTTCAGGTTGCTGGCGGTACCGGCGAGATAGTTGTAGCCGGAGGTGCCAGACCCCGAGCCACGGATGGAAACCGCCTGCGGCCGCGACCCCAGGTTGTAAGTGCCTCCCTCGTTGGCATAGTTGCCGTACTCGTCAAGCCCCACCCCGAGCCAGCCGCCGGCAAAGCCGCTGATCCCGGTCTTGTAGCCATAGCCCAGCGGGCCGCCAAAGGCCCCCGGTTGCGGCGTCAGGGTGGCATCCGAGAGCACCACCGCCATGCCGTCCGCCCCGCTCGTGCCGGAAGTCTTGTAAGCGTATTGATCGAATTCGACCGTCACCAGGTTGCCGGCCCCCGGGAAGAGGCGCTGGAAGGTGGCCGAAGTCGCCTGATCGGTCACGTTCTGGGTGAGGCGCAGTCGGCCGTTCTGCACCGATGGCAGGGTGCTGTTGTTGCGCTGGGCCACCACCCAGCTGTCCGGGTTGATCTGGGCGCTGTCAAAACCATCGTCAAAGCAGGTCAGCGGGGGAGGCACGGCATAGTCGTTGATGCTGGATTGGGCATCCATGCTCAGGTAACCGGCCGTCACCTTGCCATAGACGGTGGCATTGTTGTTCATGGTCAAGCGTCCGTCGGTATAGAGATAGCCATAAAATGTGGTGGCGTTATCGAGCACCATGTTGCCGTAATTAACCCAGATAAGGCTCCCTTGACCATTGCTGTTAACGCTGACCGTATTGAACAGAGTGACATCCTGATTAACAAAGATCCGGGTTGTGCCGCTACCAGAGAGGCGAATTGTCACGTTGTCGATATTCAGCTTGTCGATAAAATAGTCACCGTCCCCCAGTATCAGAGTCGCCTTGTTAAGTAGAGTCAGAGTCTTGAGCTGATACACGCTGCGACTGGGGAAGGTCATGGTGCAGCTGTCCACTGTCATGGTGCGATAGGCAGCGTTGGCGGCAGTTTGAGAGCCTGACGAGCAAGTCAGGTCATTGCTTGCTGCGATAGTCGGGAACTTGTTGTTGCCTGTCAGCGCAAGGCCGCGGATATCGCTGCCGGTGATGGCACAGACCTTGTAGCCGCCAACGCCGTTATCGCAACGGGGAGTGTTGTTCTGATCAGGCCGGATGGAGCAGAAGTTGAGCGCCAGCCCGCCGGTACCATTGATCTTGGGATTGTTGAGCTGGCTCAGCTGATAACCGCTGATCTGGTGGCAGGTATCATTGTTGTCACCATGGTGACCCTGCGCCACGGCCGGAAAGATGGTGCTGGTATCGATGGGATCGAACGCCCAAACCTGGCTAGTGAAGAGGGCCAGCGCCCACAACCATTTCATCTTCAGCCTCCGTCATACGCTTCGACCATCAGGGTGCGGCTCACCCTGAAGTCTGGACTGGCACTGGTCAGGTCATTGCGCAAACCGCAGGTACCGACACTCTGGAGGCGATAACCGGTGCTGACCACGCCGTTGTAGGTCGCCGAGACACTGCGGCACTGCACCACCGCCTGACAGTCGACCAGCCCCGGATTGCCGGTGAAGCTGATCGTTCTGCTCGACTCACACACCGCAGGTGGCTGAGGTTGGGCCGCCGTCCGGTTGGGGAACAGCCGATAGAGCGCCACTTCCAACCCGCTCTGGGCCGCCAGCAAGGCACGCACGCTGCGCACCTCCACCGTATTCTTCTCGCTGCTGTCGAGCAAAAAACGCCCCATGGCCGCCGCCAGCATGGCCATCACCACGATCACGAACAGGGCTATCATCAGGGCACTGCCCCCCATCTTCTTGCTCTGGCGCCGCTCAGGGAACATTGAATACCCCCAGCTTGTGGTTGAAGGTGACAGCTTCCCCCTGGTGCTCGAACACCAGCCGCAGACCAAATTCCCCTTCGGCGTTGAAGGCCGAGACCTCCCGATAGAAGTTGCCGGCACGGAGCGACTCGGCCATCAGCACACCCGCTGCAACAGGGGCACCTATCGCGGCGCTGGATCGCGTCATCGTGCTTCCTTCCACGCAGTAGCGTACCTGCTGATTGGCAAAATAGACCCGGCTGCCGGGCGAGATCCCGGCCAGGGTTTCGCCACTGGTATAGCGAACGGTCTGGGCCCCCGATACCGGCGCCAGCACCTCGGTGACCCTGGCGACACAGCGGCCATATTCACAGCCATTGACCAGTGAGCCGGCCGCTGACGTCGGCATCGGGAAGACCACCATCAGATCCCCGACCTTGACCGCATTGGCATCCTGGTTGAGTGGATTGGCCGCAGAGGCAGGGGTCGCCATCACCAGCTCCAGGGTAGATGTGCTGCCGGACTGGGCCCGGTTGAGGGCAAGATAGCGACTGGAGGTGCTGATGGGCCAGAAACGCAGGCAGGGACCGCTGTCGTCCCAGCTGCCATCCAGGGTTTCAATCCGCTCGGAGCCCGGCAGCGCATCGCGCACCTCGCGGTTGAGCCGCTCCATGGCGAAGCGGGCATTGCTCATCAGCTGTTCACGGCTGCTGGCATCGCCGTAGATCTGGCTGCCGATGCCGATGAACTGGCTGGCGAAGGTGGCCATGATCCCCAGCAGCAGGATCACCATCACCAGTTCGATCAGGGTAAAACCACCTGCCGGCCGCATCAGTAGTTGCCCCGATAGAAGGAGAAGTCGAGCACGCTCTCGTCAGGCAGGCGCACCTGCAGATCGATGCGCTTGCCCACCGAGCAGGGCGACGCACAGCTCTTGAAGGTGCCATCGCTGAAATCGACCGGGCTCACCGCAATCCGGACTTGATAATTGCGATACTCGTCGCTGGCGATGATGCCGCCGCTCTGGGTGTAGAAGCTGGCATCTTTCCAGCTGCCAGCAGTATCGAAATCGTCCACATCGTTGAACATGTAGGGGGTGGCTTCACCGTCCGGGCCATAGTGGGTCGAGCAGGCGGGGATGGTGACGCCGGCCACCACCTCACCGCAACGATAGCGGCCACCGTTGTGATCCGACTGTTCATCGAACGATGTTTGCTGGATCTCGCCAGCCAGGCGCTGGGCCAGCTGGGCGGCCCGCACCTGCTGCACCGGGTCCACCGCTTGGGGAGCCTGATTGATCAACAGGCCGAGGATGCCGGTCAGTGCCACCGCCAGCAGCACTATGCCGACGATCAGCTCGATCAGGGTAAAGCCGCGCTCAGGGGATCTCATGGATATAGCCCTCGGACTCTATCTTGAGGCGGCCTGTTTCGCGGCCATCGCTCACCAGCAGGGTACAACCCGTGGCACAGCTGCCGAGCGGTCTGCCCATCTGATCAAAACGGATCACGAAGCTGCTGGCGTTATTGAGGGAGACCGCCATACCGGCGGAAGGGGTCACAAGGCGGCCACGGGTGCGCTGATTGTCGCTCCAGCCGGTCATGGAGCCGGGAGCCGGGCATGCCGCACCGGCAACCGCCAGCGTGATATGGGCAAAACGGGAAGCCTCCACCACCAGCTGGGTACAGCGGTCGGCAGGTTCATGCATGTTGATGGTCTGCACCAGCCGCAGCCTGGTCAGCAGCTCATCGCGAAGGGTTTGGGTTTCAAAGCCGCCTTTGCCCAGCAATTTTGGCACGGCAAAGGCGGCCAGAATCCCCAGCAACAGGATCACGATAACCAGTTCAATCAGGGTAAAGCCAAGTCTGCTCATGGAGGTCGTTCGCATACCATTTTTACCCATCAAAAATGAGCAGAGAGAAACTCTCTCTGCTCACCCGAGCATTGTATTAATTGCAGTCAGTGGTCACCGCTGTCGGTACTGAAGTCGACGTTGCCTCGGTGTAAGTCACGAAGCAAGTGGTCGAAGTGGTAGATACTCCATTCGGGAAAATCTTGATGGCGGCAGGATTAGAACCAGTAGGAGCAGCAAACGCCCATTCAGCACCATTCAACTCAACAACAGTTGACAGCGCAGCAGAGGTCGCGACCGGGTAACCAAACAGTGTAGAAACTGTTTTGCCATTGCCCAGATCCAGATCGTAAGCAGTGCTCTCTTTGTCTTTCCCTTTGAGAACGGACTTGCTGTAAACCATGGCACCGGCCGAGTTCAAGGAACCGGCAACGCCTTTCAAGGTGGACGTTCTGGCATCATCCTGCAGATTCAGGAACTTGGGAGCCGCGGTCACTGCCAGGATACCCAGAATGATGATCACGATGACCAGTTCGATCAGGGTAAAACCCGCCTGTTTTTTCATATTACTTTCCTCTGTCAATTGATATTGGTGGTCACCTGACCGGAAGCCGGACGGTAACTGAAACTCATGAATGCATCAGTACTGCCTTGCGGATCCTGATACTTGCCATCACTACCCTTACTCAAACTATTGACCAGATAGTAGCGGCAGACCGAGTCCAGGCCGTTATTGGTCACACTGACATAGTATTTCAGGTCATTGCCGCTACCACGCACCTCGCTGAAGCTGGCGGTAGCCTTGGGCGGATTCTGCAGCAGACCCTCCCAAATCTTGAGACAGCGCGGGGCCGTCAGGTTGGCCGGATCCACGTCGATGCCGCCACCGGTCGAGGTATCCATGGGGTAACCGGGCGACAGCTCGCCGTTGCTGACCTGGGTGTCGGTCGGCGTGGTCAGATAAAAGCGTGAACCGTCATAGAGCACGGTGTTGAGGCTGTCCTGCTTGGCGCGCCCTTCGGCCTCCCATTGAGCCCGCACCAGCGACACGCCGGTGGCAAACCCGCCGGAGACCCCCTCCACGCTGGCTTTCTTGGCTTCGTCCGTGACATCGAGAAAACGGGGCAAGGCGGTGACCGCCAGGATCCCCAGGATGACGATGACGATCACCAGCTCGATCAACGAGAAACCCGCCGCCCGATGGGGACTCGCCACACCGGAATATCTTGGTACCAGTCGCGTTGTTGTCATGGACCCTCCGTAATAACCCGCATTATTTCATGCAGATATAAAAAAATCATTTAGCTGAATCGCAAAAAAAGCCTCATTCAGGGCTTTTGACGCACTCTGCCGTCAGAAAATTGATAAATCAGCCAATTATTCTCCCAGCCGAACTCGCACCCTTCGCCATCCAGGCTCGCCAAGGCCTGCACCGGCGGCTGGGTCGACGCTGCTTTACCGATGAGTTGCTCCCACAGCCAGCGGCAGTTTTCCGACGGCGTCATCACTGTACCGGCACCCAGTGGCCAGCCACGCTCATCAAACTGCCAGGCCATCCCATCGACATGCAGCACGGCGGGACGCCGCTGATCGAGCCAGAGCCCATGCAACCTTTGTGCGCGCTCGGCAAATTGCTCCCCCAGCAGGGTCAGGCTGACGGCCAGCGCCTCCTCCCGGTGGACAAGATAGCTCCGGGCCAGGGTCGCCACCATGATCAGCAACAGGATCCCCACGGCCAGCCGCCGATAGCTCCCCAGCCAGTGATCATCCTGTTGTGACTGTCGACTCACCCATCTCGCTCCACACTCTGCCGCTTACCTACACCGCCCGCCTCAGTGATGGTAAAGATACCGGCTTACTTGCCACGCACGGCCCCCGTCATGTCCCGCCTCAGTGACGGTAAAGATACCGGCTTACTTGCCGCGCACGGCCCACATCATGCCCCGCCTCAGCGACGGTAAAGATACCGGTTACTTGCCGCGCACGGCCCACATCATGCCCCGCCTCAGTGACGGTAAAGATACCGGTTACTTGCCGCGTACGGCCCGCATCATGTCCCACATCGGCGTAAAGATACCCAGCGCCAGGATCAATACCATGACCGCCACAATCCCGATCAGGATCGGCTCGATCCGGGCGGTGAGGCTCTTGAGGTCATAGTCCACCTCCCGCTCGTAATACTCGGCCGCCTCGTGCAGCAGATCATCGACCTGGCCGGTCTCTTCCCCCACCGCGATCATCTGCATCACCAGCGGGGTGAACAGGCCGCTGCTGCCGGCGGTGCGCAGCAGACTCTCGCCCCGCTCGATGCCGGCCCGCATGTCGCGGATCCGGCCCGCCATCCAGGCGTTGTCCACCGCATCGGCCACCAGGCTCAGCGCCGTGTTGAGCGGCACCCCGGCCTTGAGCATCATGGAGAAGCTGCGGGCGAAGCGGGCCAACAGGGAGCGCTCTATGATGGTGCCGACGATCGGCAACTTGAGCTGCCATCTGTGCCAGGTCAGCTTGCCCTTGACCGTGCTCACCCAGCGCCGCCAGCCAAACACCATGGCCAGCAACACGCCGAGCATCACCCACCAGTAGTGCACGAAGAAGTGGGAGGTGGCGAGCAGGATCCGGGTCGCCAGCGGCAGCTCGACGCCAAATTTGGCGAACATGCCGGCAAAGACCGGGATCACCATGATGTTGAGGATCACCATGGCGATGCCGATGGCAATCAGCACGAAGCTGGGGTAGCGCATGGCGGTCTTGATCCGCTTGCGGGTTTCCAGCTCCAGCTCGAAATAGTTGGCAAGCTGCAAGAACGCCTCTTCCAGCTGACCCGTGTTCTCCCCCACGTGGATGATGGCCACGAACAGGCTGCTGAACACCCTGGGGTGGGCCTGCATCGAGCTCGACAGCGGCCGGCCGTTGCCCAGATCTTCTCCCAGCGCGTGCAGCGCCCGCTTGAGCGGCTTGCTGTGGGCGCTCTCCTCCAGCCCGGCGATGGCGCGCAGGATGGGGATGCCGGCCCGGGTCAGGGCATACATCTGGCGGCTGAACACCACCAGCTCGTCCAGCCGCACGCCCCGCTCCAGCAAGAGAGACCAGTCGAGGGCGGCCGCCTTCGCCTTGCCGGGCTTCAACTCGGTCGGCATCACACCGCGGCGCATCAGCTGCTCGGCCGCAGCCATCTCGGTGGCCGCTTCTACCACGCCGCTGACGGCATTGCCCTGGCTGTCGCGCCCCTTGTAGGCGAAGCTGCTCATGGGGCGCCTCGCGCCAGCCGGCCGCGTTCATTGCCGATGAAGTTGGTCATCACTTACCCCAGGTCCTCCGCCAGCCGCAGCACTTCGTCCACCGAGGTGATCCCCTGGCGGGCGTAATCGAGCGCGGTCAGCGCCAGCGGCCGGTAGTGCGGGTGCTGGCGGGCCGCCTTGGCAAACCCTTCGGCGTCGTTGCGGCGCAGGGAGTCCATCATGGGCTGATCCAGCTCCAGCAGCTCGTACACCCCGATCCGGCCGGCATAGCCGGTGAAGTTGCAGCTCTGGCAGCCGCGCCCCTTGTGATAGACGTGCTGGCCCGGCGCCTCGCCGGAGAGTACGGTCAGCCAGGTGGCCTGACCTTCATCCGGCGCCTTCTCCTCAACGCAGTGCTCGCACACCCGCCGCACCAACCGCTGGGCCACCACCGCCCGCAGCGCGCTCGCCACCAGATAGCCTGGGGCCCCCATGTCGATGAGGCGCAGGGCGCTGGTCACCGCATCGTTGGTGTGCAGCGTAGTCAGCACCAGGTGACCTGTGATGGCGCCGCGCAGGCCGATCTCCACCGTTTCGTTGTCCCGCATCTCGCCCACCAGCAGGATGTCCGGATCCTGACGCAGGGTGGAGCGCAGCACGTGGGAGAAGGTGAGCCCGATCTTGGGATTGACCTGTACCTGATTGACCCTGGGCAGCCGATATTCCACCGGATCTTCCACCGTGATGATCTTCTGGCTGGCCTGGTTGAGCTCGGAGAGGGCGCCGTAGAGGGTGGTGGTTTTGCCGCTGCCGGTCGGCCCCGTCACCAGGATCATGCCGTGGGGTCGCTTGAGCTGGCGCCGGAAGCGGGTCAGGATCTCCGGCGGCATGCCGGTCTCGGTCAGCGACAGGATGCCGGAGGATTGATCCAGCAGCCGCATCACCACGGATTCGCCGTACTGCACCGGCATGGTCGACATCCGCACATCCACGTCGCGGCCGCGCACCTTCATGTTGAAGCGGCCATCCTGCGGCAGCCGCTTCTCGGAGATATCGAGGCCGGCCACCAGCTTGAGGCGCAGTACCAGCGCCTGGGCGATACGCACCTCGCTCAGGATGTTCTCGTGCAGGATGCCGTCGATGCGCTGGCGAATGCGCAGCACCTTCTCGTCCGGCTCGATGTGAATATCGGAGGCCCCCACCTGCACCGCATCCTCGAACAGGGAGCGCAGCAGCTTGGCCACCGTCGCCTCCCCCTCGTCACCGGCCCCCAGATTGCTGGAGCCCAGCTCGAAGCCGGCGTCCTGATACTCCTCGTGCAGCTGTTCGGCGAAGCTCTCGATCTCACGGGTACGGCGATAGAGGCGGTCGAAATACTCCAGCAGCTGGCCTTCCCGCGCCACCGCCAGCCCCATCTCCCGCGGACGCAGCAGCGCCGCGATGGCGTCGAGGGCGCTCAAATCGGCCGGATCCGACATAGCCACCGTCACCTTGTTGTCGGTGAGGTTGACCGCCAGCGCGCGATAGCGGCGCGCCTGCACTTCCGGCAGCAGCGGCACCGCCGACGCATCTATGGTGAGGTTGTTGAGATCGAAGAAGGGCACGTCCAGCTGGCGGGCGAGGAACTGCAGCAGTTGCACCTCGCTGATGAAGCCGAGATCGATCAGGGTGGTGCCCAGCTTGCGGCCGGTCTGACGCTGCTGCTGCAGGGCGAGCTGCAGCTGATCATCCGAGATGATCTGCTCTTGTACCAGCAGGTCGCCGAGGCGCATTTTCAGTCTGGGTTGTGCCATGCAAACTCCAAAAAAGTGATCCCGGCCGCCCGTCAGGGGGCGAGCTGGGCAATCCGCTGTTCGAGCCAGCTGGTCGAAGCCTCGCCCAGGTTGCCGTGCAACTGGGCATTACGATAGGCATCCAGCGCCCGCTGGCTATGGCCCTGGCCATCTTCGGCCACGCCGAGCCCGAGCCACCAGCGGCCCTGATCCGGCTGCTGGCGCAACAATTCCACGTAAAGATCCGCCGCCTCGGCATGCTGACCCAGCTCCTGGCTGAGCCCGGCCCAGGTGGCGTAATAATCCAGATTGCTGGCCAGATCCGGTCGATGGCCGGTCAGCCAGCCGAGCGCCTTGAGCTGATCGCCACCGCTGATGGCGAGCCGCGCCAGCAGCAGCCGGAAATCGGCCTGTTCGGGATCGAATCTGAGCCCCTCCTCCAGCAACTGGCTCGCCTCGCTCAGCCGCCCCTCGCCGTAGAGCAGGCCCGCCAGCTGCTCGCGCGCCCCCTGATTGCGCGGATCATGGGCCAGCACCTGATAGTAGTTGTCCTGGGCATCGCGCAGCTGCCCCTTGGCCATGGCGGTGGTGGCCTTGCGCTCGGCCAGGGTGGCCAGTTCGGCCTCGGAGAGGTTGACCGTCTCTATCTTGAGCACGCCGGGCTTGCGCGGCGCGGCCGCGGGGGCTTCCTGCTCCGCCGCGAGTTCGGCATAGAGGTCAGGTTGCAGCTCCTCGTCGCTCGGCCCCTCCTCATCGGTGGCAGCCACGTCGGCGTCATCGGCTTCCTGCATCTGCTGCGGCTCGGCGGTTGGCGGGGCGGCAAGGTGGCGCGGAGTCGGCAGCGTCACTACCTGATCCACCGGCTCTTGTTCTGCACTGGCCGGCACAGCTGCGGGAACCGCACGGGCGATGGCGTCCGGTGTGGGCTCGCTGGCCGCCTGCAGCTGGCGGGCCTCGACGACTCGCTGGCTCTGCTGCCAGTAAATCCAGGTACGCCAACCCAGAATGCCGAGCGCCAGCCCGCAGATCAGGGTCAGCAGCAGCATCCACCAGCCCTGCTGGCGCACGGGTGGCACATAGACGGCCCCCTCGCCCCCCTGCTGGCGCTGCTCCAGATCCTTGAGCATCTGATTGATCACGCTCATTGCCAGACTCCATAGGCGAGGGCACAGCCCAGCAGCAGCACGAGAGGCCACCAGCGGCGCGGCACGAAGCGGCGGGCATCATC
Organism: Aeromonas sp. V90_14; assembly: GCF_029967615.1. Lineage (NCBI taxonomy): Bacteria > Pseudomonadati > Pseudomonadota > Gammaproteobacteria > Aeromonadales > Aeromonadaceae > Aeromonas > Aeromonas sp. V90_14. The sequence continues at coordinate 78,446 of NZ_JASCAS010000005.1, forward strand.
GGTGTCGCGCACGGCCAGCCGCACCAGCCGGCTGTCGATCTGGCGCGCCCCCTGGCCATAGGCCAGCATCAGGCACTTCTGCGCCAGTATGTTGATGAGTCGCGGAATGCCGCGTGAGGCGCGCCACAGCTGCCGCAACGCCCGGCCGCCAAACAGCGGGGCCCCGCGATAACCGGAAATCTGCAATCTGTGCTCCAGATAGGCCCGGGTTTCATCGAAACGCAGCGGCCGCAGGCAGTAGGAGAAGCCGATCCGCTGGCGCAGCTGGCGCAGATGAGGCTTGGCCAGCCTGGCGTCCAGCTCGGGCTGGCCGAACAGCACGATCTGCAGCAACTTGCTCGATTCGGTCTCCAGGTTGCCAAACAGCCGGATTGCCTCCAGCGTCTCGTCCGGCAGCGCCTGCGCCTCGTCGATCAGCACCACCACCCGACTCCCCTGCTGATGCAAGGCGATCAGGTGGCGATGGATGCGATCGGTCAGATCCAGCTCGCTCTGATCCCGCACCGCCAGTCCCAGCTCCAGCGCCAGGGCGATGCGCAGCTCGGCCGGGTTGAGATGGGGATTGGGCAGCCAGGCCAGACGCACTGGCCGCTCCTCGGAGCCCAGTTCGCTCAGCAGCTTGCGGCAGAGCAGGGTCTTGCCGGTGCCGACCTCGCCGGTCACCTTGATGAAGCCCTCCCCCTGCGCCAGCGCCCAGTTGAGCACCTGCAGCGCCTCCTCGTGCGGGGGCAGCCCGTAATAGAAACCGGTGTTGGGGGTGAGGCCGAAGGGAGCCTCCTGCAAACCGAAGTGGTTCAGGTACATGGGCAATCCCCTGCCCTCTCTGCCCGGGAGCCCGTGATGGCCCCCGGCACGTGATCAAACCGGTCTAGGATCATGACTCAGCCCTTGGGCGGATACCATTTGTCGAGCAGCTCGGAGGAGCGCTGCAGTTCGTTCTGCCAGGTGTCCTTCTCCACCACGGTCGGCTTGAGCAGGATCACCAGCTCCACCTTCTTGGTGCTTTCACGGCGGTTGGTGAAGGCCTCGCCGACCCAGGGAATGTCCCCCAGCAGCGGCACCTTGCTGACGATCTCCTGCTTGTCGGTCTTCATCAGGCCGCCGATGACGATGATGTCGCCATTGTTGGCCTGCACCACGGTATCGGACTCGCGGATCGAGCTCTTGGCCAGCGGCAGGATCAAGGGGTCCGCCGTGCCGACATCGATAGTTTTCTTCTGCTCTTCGGTGTCGATGACGGAGGGGTGGATATGCAGCAGCACCTTGCCCTCTTCGTCGATCTGCGGCGTCACGTCCAGCGCGATGCCGGAGAAAAAGGGAGTCAGCTCTACATTGGGCGTGACTATCGGTGCCGATGTGCCTGAGGTTGTGGTCGTGGTGGAGGCATTGGTGACGAAATACTCGTCGGTCCCCACCTTGATCACCGCCTTCTGGTTGTTGGTCGCCGTCACCCGCGGGCTGGAGAGGGTATTCACGTCCCCCTGGGTCTTGAGCAGGTTGACCGCCACGTTGAAGTTGCCGTCGGAAATCTTGAAGCCGGCACCGCCACCCAGGGCGCTGAAGATCTGGTTCGGGGTGTTGGCAATCGTGCTCGGTGTCAGCGAACCACCGCCGGTGATGCCCTTGTTGCCATCCCAGCTGGCGGAGAGACCACTCCAGTCCACCCCCTGCTCGTAACCCTCGTTGAGGGACACTTCCAGGATCCGCGCCTCCAGCACCACCTGACGCTTCAAGTGGCTCTCTGACTGATTGAGGAACTCGCGCACCGCCTTGAGCTCCTTCGGATAGGCCCGGATAGTCACCAGGCCCGCCTGCGGGCTGGTGATGACGGCGCGGCCATCACCGCTGCCGATCAGGGTCTGCAGGGTGTCGCGCAGATCGGTCCAGTAGTCGCTGTTGGTGTCGGTCTCGATGCGGGTGCCGTTGCTGTCGCTGTTCGAGCTGCCGTTGGAGGAGCGGTTGCTGGTGCTGTTGTTATTGGTGCTGTTGTTGGCATTGTCGAAGCTGTTGCTGTTGCCATTGTTGTCGTTGGCCGTCACCCCGCCGGTACTGACCGAGGTGCGGGAGAGACCGCGCCGGGACATCATCAGGTAGTTGACCGGAATGGTCTCGGTACGCAGCCCGGCCGGGTAGACGTGGAACACGTTGCCCTTGCGCTGCACGTCGAAGCCATACATGTCGCCCACCACCGCCAGCACTTCGGTCAGGGTCACGTCCTTGAGCTCGACCGAGACCTGGCCGGCCACCCCGGGGTGCACCGCCACGCTGTAGCGGGAGCCCTTGAACAGGGAGCCGAAAAACTCCACCGCATCCACGTCGTGGGCGGCAATGCGTAGCCGCGGTTCCGGCATGCTGATGGCCTGGGGCGGACGATTGAGCTGCAGCAGTTCGCTCTGTACAGACTTGGGTACGCTGGTCAGCGCCCCGCCCTTGTTCTGCTCGGTCATGGCATGCCTGAGTGCGTCCTTGGCCTGCACGGGTTCGGGGTGCCGGTAGCTGGTACAGCCTGCCGTCAACACGGCGGCGGAGATCAGGCAGAGATGATGTTTTTTCATGTAATAAGTGCACCCTGACTTGCAATTAAACTCGACAAACCTGGCTCCGCCCATCTCGGGTGGAGCGCGTTCAGATCCGGACCTTGCTGGCAAACAGGGTCAGCGACTGGCGCTTGCCCCCCTTCTCCAGCACCACGGCATCTGCACCTATGGCCACCACGCGATAACCGTCGACCTGCTGGCCGACCCGATAACTGCTGCCGTTGAGCACCGCCAGTGCCGGGCCATTGCCCAGCATGATGCTCTGCAGCCTGGGCAGACCGGCCTCGCGCTGGCCGGTTGCACTGGCGCCGCTGGTCGCGCCGCTCAAAGGCGCGGTGGGGTCCTGCAACAGCTCGGGCTGCGCCTGGGCCAGCAGACTGAACAGACACGCCCACAGGGGGAACCATCTAGCCACGAATAAACTCCTTGCTGGTGCTGAGGGTGTAGATCTCCATCTCCACCACCGCCTTGGGATACTCCTGCACCTGGTAGTCAAACTGCTTCCAGTAGAAGTGGCGCGGCAGCCCCTCCAGCGCCTTGAGATACTGATACACATCGAAATAGCCGCCTTCCAGCTTGAGCCGGATGCCGTGCTTGAACAGGTTGATGCGCTGCTCGCCCGCCATCAGCGGCTCCGGCGTCAGCGAAGTGAGTGCCACCATGTGCAGATTGGCGGAGCGCGACAACAGGGCCTCCAGCACGGCCGGCATCTCGTGGGCCTGGATCAGATCCACCGTCTGGGCCTTGAGTTCGGCGTCCAGCTTGCCCAGCTCGCCATCCAGCTGTGCCAGCTGGGTACGCACGTGCAGATCAGGATCCCGCGCCAGTTTGGCCTGCTTGCCCTGGTTCTCGAGATCCATGATCTCCAGATCCCGCTGGGCAGTGCTCAGCGCCAGCCGCTCCTGCTCCAGCCGCACCGCGGCCCCATCCAGCCAGCCATAGATGGCAACGGCGCCGACTACTACCACCCCGGTCAGCAGGATCAGGACCCGCTCGCGCTGGCTGAGGGCGGCGATCTTGTCGGCCCAGGCCTGCCACTGTTCTTTCAGGCTCATCAGGGCTTCTCCCGCTCGATGCCGCTGAGCTGGAAGGCCAGCCGGCCCTCCTTGTCACGGCTTAACGTCAGCTCACCAAACTGCTTGCCCGCCAGCGACGGGGTCTGCTTGAAACGGTTGACCCAGGCCGGCACATCCTGGCTGCGCCCGGCGAAGCCGGACAGGTTGACGTAGCCGTCGGCGATCTCGATCCGCTGCAAGGAGAGCTGCGGATCGCGGATCCGGGACAGATCGGCCATCAGCCCGGCATAGCCCTGGGATTTTTGCAGCGCCAGGCTGCCCAGCTGCCGCATCAAGCCCTGCTTGGCGGTCAGCTCCTCCTGCTTGGTGGCAAGCTGCTGTTGCAGCAGGCCATCGGCCTGATGGCGGGCCAGTTCGGCATCCAGCCGCTGCGCCTCGCCACGCTTGATCTCCAGCGCAGTTCGCACCTGCACCAGCTCGCGCTCGACAGCGTGCTGCTGCCAGGCGATGACGCCGGCGGCGCACAGCAGCAGCAGCACGCTGCCGCCCCATACCAGCGCCATCTGATTGAGGCTGGCCCACTGCCGTCTGGGCCGAAACTCGGCGCCGTAGAGGTTGATCTGGCGTTTCATCAGGCATCCTCCCCCAGAGCAGCAGCATAGGCCGAGAGATATTCCACGCCGGAAAGGATCGCCTTGTTGGCCATGGCGGAGACGGCAAAGCCGAAGGTCTGCTCCATATGGCGCACCAGGGTACCGATGAAGGGCGAGGCGATGGCGAGCTGCATCTGGCCGAGTTCCGGCAGCTTGAGCTGGCCCACCAGATAGTCGAGGGAGCGCTGGATCTCCAGCGCCAGCGAATCGAGCAGCATGGCGTCAGGCTCGTGCTCGCCGGTGAGGGCACCAAAACCGCGCAACTGGCGGGAAAAGCAGAGCCCCCCCTGATGGAACACCAGCAGTTGCAAATCCTGCCCCTTCGGCTGCCACAGCAGCATGCGCACCGTCTGATCCGGCTCGTAGAGCGCGGTCATTGCCAGCTCGTCGCTGACGATGGCGTCCAGGCTGGCGATGCCGTTGACCGCATCCGCCAGCTGCTGCACCCGCGCCTTGGGCACGCAGATCACGTTGATGCGCGGCCGGCCCGCCGGCGGGGTGGGCAGATCCACATAATCCATGGCGAGCTGCAGCACGGATTCACTGACGTAATCCTTGATCGCCCAGGGCAGGGCTCCGGCCATTTCGGCATCGGGGACGGCGGGCTTGTCGATCTGGACCTGTTGATAAAGGCTGGCCGCGAGGGCGACTCGCACCTTAGACTTGGCGAGGCCGTGGCGGCTGAACAGCTCGGCCATGGCCTGGGGCCACTCTTGCGGGCCATTGATGGCGCGGGTGGCGAAGATGGGCGGGTTGCCGAGCGAAGCCAGCATGATCCGATCGCTGGCCAGCAGGAGTCCTACCTGACGGCTGGGGGTCGAACGTCTGAAAAGTTGTTTCATTGAAACCCGCACCTGGCTGCCCAAAACGGATTAAACCTTAGCATAAACAGAGCATTAGCCTCCAGATAAATGACCGATTACTCATTGTCACCCCAATCGCCCCCGATGGTACTGCCGCCCCTGCAGCCCGCCCTGTTGCCCTCGCCGCTGCAAGCTGTCTCGCACCCGCTGTTGAGCGCCTATGGAGTCCAGCTCTGGTGCAAACGGGACGATCTGATCCACCCCGCCATCTCGGGCAACAAGTGGCGCAAGCTCAAGTACCACCTGTTGCATGCCAGGGAGCAGGGCAAACGCCATCTGCTCTCGTTTGGCGGCGCCTACTCCAATCACATCCATGCCCTGGCGGCGGCGGGGTGCCAATCTGGCCTGCGCACTACCGGCATCATACGCGGGGAGCCGGAAGCCGTCAGCAACTGCACTCTGAGCGCTGCAAAAGGCTGGGGCATGGATCTCGTTTTTGTCGACCGTCAAAGCTACCGGCGGCGGCAGGATCCCGCCTGGCTGGCCCAATTCGAGGATGAAGAGACCCTGATAGTGCCGGAAGGGGGCAGCAGCCCGCTGGCCATTCCCGGGGTGGCCGAGCTGGTCGATGAAGTGCCCTTCTCGCCGGATCTCTGGGTGCTGCCCTGTGCCAGCGGCGGCACCCTGGCCGGACTCATCGCCGGCAAGCGACCACCACAGCAGATCCTCGCCATCGCGGTGCTCAAGGGGGGGAACTTCATCGCCGACGAGGTGCGCCGACTCCATCCCGCCGCCGCCGACACGCCCGGCTGGCGGATCGCGCTGGATCACCACGACGGTGGCTATGCCAAATTCAGTCCGGCGCTCTGGCAGTGGGTGCAGGCCTTCAGCGCCGAGACGGGCCTGCCGCTGGAACCAATCTACAGCGGCAAGGCGATGTGGGGGCTGTTTCGAGAGCTGGCGGCAGGCCGCATTCCGCGCGGCAGCAAGATCGTCTTCATCCACACCGGTGGCATGCAGGGGCTGGCGGGGCTGAGAGAGCAGGGGCGCCTGTGACGGCGTGTCGGGCGCAATACCGCTGCTGAACCACAAAAAGAGAGGGTCGCCCAGGCGACCCTCTCTTGCATTCATCAGGCGCCGGCCGGTTCCAGCACCAGCCGCTCCGGCTCGGCGAACCAGGGGCCCTGCCCGGCGTGCACCCCGAGGTGGCGCAGCATCTTCCACTCGTCGCCGCTCTCCACCCCCACGGCGATGACCCGGGTGCGGGTGTTGGCACAGCCCCCCACCAGACTGCGCACCGCCATCTGGTTCACCTGGCGGGTATGGATCTCGCGCACCAGGCTGGGGTGCAGCTTGAGGAAGTTGATCTCGAACTCCTTGATGTACTGGGTGCTCACCACATCCTGGCCGGCATGATCGATGGCCAGCTGGCAGCCCAGCATGCGCAGCGCCCGCAGCGGCCGCTTGAGCGCCTCGTAGTGGCGGGTGACCTGAGCCTCGGAGAGTTGCAGGATCAAGCGCTCGTTGGTGCTGCGCGGCAGCTGGAACAGATCGAAGAACAGCCAGCGCTGAAACTCCCGGTGCAGCAGGCTCTGGGCGCAGAGGGTCAGGCTGATGGGGCAGCTCTGTTCGGAGCGCTGGCGCAGCAGGCCGAGGGTCTGCTCCGCCACCAACCGATCCAGCGGCAGCAACAGCCCCGCCTTCTCCGCCATCGGCATGAAGACGCCGGCCTGCAGCTCCCGCCCCTGCTCATCGTGGATCCGGATCAGCAGATCCTGCTGCAATACCACCTGATCCCGCTCCTGCTGCACCGGCTGCACATAAAAATCGATGCCATGCTCTTCGATGCGCCGGCCGATCAGGGTGCGCCAGCGCACCGTGCCCTTGCTGCTCTGCTCCTCGTCCAGCTGTTTCTCGTAGAGGAACCAGCCGGTGTGGCCCTGCAGCCGTGCGCTCTTGAGCGCCAGCTCCGCCTCCTCCTGCACCTTGAGCAGGGAATCCTCGGCCTGATAGCAGACCGCACCGAGATAGACGGCGGTGTCTGGATTGACCGCCTCGGGCCAGTGCAGCCGCTGCAGGCTCTTGTGCAGCTGGCCGGCGCCATCCACCATCTCGCTTTCCGACATGTTGGGCAGCAGCACGGCAAACACCTGGCCGGCATAGCGGGCCTGCAGGGCGCCGTTGTGCTTGCGCACGAAGGCGGCGATGGAGGCACTCGCCTCCATCAGCAGATCCTGGCTCTGGCGGCCGTTCAGCTCGGGATCCAGCTCCTCCAGGCCGGCCAGCTCGATCAGCAGCACGCCGCCGCTCATCACGCTCGCCTCCATGATGGCGCTCTCCAGCCGGTTGTCGAAGAACAGCCGGTTGCCGATGCCGGTCATCTTGTCGACGAAGGCGTTGCTGCGGATGAAGTTGTCGAAGCGGCTGCGCTCCTTGCGGGCATCCGCCAGCTCGGCCAGCAGATAGTCGAGGGCCTGGCTGGCCGGCTGCGGCCACTCGTCGGCCGGATCATGGGCCAGCTTGGTGAGTTTGTTGTCGAGGATCAGCTGGGCGCGCTCGGCCAGCAGCTCGGCTCCCCGCAACTGCAGCCGCAGCCAGCGAATGGAGTACCAGAGGCCGAACACCACGATGAAGACGCCGAGGGAGATGCCGGACATCGCCTTGATGGAGTACTCGAACTCCTTGAACGGCCGCTCCAGCTTGAAGTCGGCCTGCATGCCCGGCTGATGGGGCATGGGCTGGTGATAGGGGATCAGCAGGCTCTCGTCGGTCGGCTGCTGTACGTCGCGAAACCAGTAGATCCGCTGTTTGTCCTGGCGGATCTCCAGCTCCACCACGTGGGCCGAGCGCAGCAGGGTCGGCAGCCAGCGGGTGAGATCCTGATGATCGTCGGCCACCTCCAGCTGCTTGTCGATGATCTCGACCAGCGAGTTGACCTTCTTCTGTTGCATCTCCATGCCCAGCTCACGAAAGCTGAACACCCCGCCAAGCAGCACCATGGCCATGGCCGCAATGACACACAGGGTAATAAACGAGACAAGCTGAGTGGTCAGTTTCATGTGCCTTTCCGTATGCCCGACAACATCCATGTGGCTTCATCGTATCAGCCAACCTCGAAGCGCGCCTATGGACGAAGATCCCGCTTCTGGAATTAAGCGGGCGAGCATACCCAAACCGGTACGAGAACACCAAGCCCAGGGCGGGGTGACGGCCAAAAAATGACGGATGACGGGAAAACGGGAGGTAACTCAGCACTCTGGCTGAATAGCGGGCAGAAAAATGGTCCCACAAAGGGGACCAAAAGAAACACTCATATCAAAACTAACACTCTGTGCTACTGACAAAAAAACAGATACAGGAGTATTGAACACACGGTGAGTCAAACCGCACGGCTACTCTAGCCACTTCAGATAAGCTGGACAATTGTCATTTATGACAGGTCAGCGATTGAATCTTCAGCAACTCATTTTATAAAACCATTATTTATCAGCAGATTACAAATTCACGCCACAAGTGTGATCGGTTCCGCTCAAATCGATTCAGCTAATGCACTATGATGATGCCACCCATATGCATCCCATCCGCACATCAGGCAGGTGCACCTTGCGACCCATCTCCCCCCTCTGGCTCAGCCTGCTGCTGTTCTGCCTGCCCCTGCTGGCCAGCCTGCCTATCAGCCAGCTGCTCGGCGGCCCGCTGGCCCATCAGTTGCTGCAAGACAAGAAGATGGAGGTCGAGACCGCGCTGGCGGAACGCCACCGTCTGCTGGACAACAACATCCGCCATCAGCTGACCCGCTTCCAGTTTGATTGCGGACGTCAGGACATGACCCTGCTGCGGGATCCCCGTTACTACAACAGCCACATCCGCATCCAGGGGATCCTGCTCGCCAGCGGTGGTGGCTGTTCCAGTCTGGGACTGGATCTGCCCTTCACCCCGGCCGAACTGCCGCCCTACGCCAATCAGGAGCAGTTCGGGATCGCCGCCACCCAGGCCCGCTTCCACACCGAGCAGGAGCTGGTCGCCTACTACCGCACCGGCGGCAACATCGTCTACTGGGTGCTGAACAACAGCTGGAGCCATGCCCTGTTGCAGACCCCTTGCTCCAACTGCTTCTATCTGGAGTTCGGCCAGCAACAGCCAGGGGCATCAAGCCCGATCTTTCCCCGCGGTGACAGCGCCATCAAGCAGGAGGAGGGCAGCCAGAGCCTGAGCTTTTTCGACCCCAATCAGGAGATCAGGCAGACCCTGTGGGCGGGCGAGGCGCTCGAACACTACGCCCGCCAGCGTGCCCGCCACGACGGGCTCTGGCTCGGCGCCGCCGTCGGCACCCTGCTGGTCGCCGCCTACTGGGGGCTGCGCAACTACCGGCGCTCGCTCAAGGGATTGCTGCAGGCCGGGCTGGCACGGCGCGAGTTCGTGCCCTTCTATCAACCCGTGGTCGACAGTCGCAGCCAGCAGGTGGTGGGATTCGAGGCGCTGCTGCGCTGGCAGCGGGGCGGCGAGCTGATCCCGCCCGGTGCCTTTATCGACTATGCAGAGGAGCAGCAGCTGATCCTGCCGATGACCAGCCAGCTGCTGGAAAAGGTGATCGCGGATCTGCCCAGGCTCGCCCCCGGCCAGTGGGTCAGCGTCAACATAGTGGCCGCCCACCTCGAGCACCCGCATTTGCGCAACCTGCTGTTGCAGCACGGCTGGCCCTCTCCCACCCAGCTCACCTTCGAGCTGACCGAGCGCAAGCCCATCACCGACATCAAGACGGCCGTCATCGAGATCACCGCATTGCAGCAGCAGGGCTACCACTTCAAGCTGGATGATTTCGGCACCGGTTACGGCGGCTTCGCCTACCTGCAGCGGCTCGGCATCCGCCAGATCAAGATCGACAAGATGTTCGTCGACACCATAGGTACCGACGACCTCAAGCGCAGCGTGCTGGATGCCACCATCGCCTTCGGCCGCGAATCGGGCATGGAGATGATCGCTGAAGGGGTCGAGCGCCAGGAGCAGGTCGACTATCTGCAGCAGCACGGTGTGCACCTGATCCAGGGCTATGTCTATGCCCCGCCGATGGCGCTGACCAAGCTGAAGATCTGGCTGCTGGCCTGGTATCAGAACCACACGGGCGAGCGGTGATCCACACAGCCGAGACCGACCGCTCATATTTCGCAACAAAATGAACAACAAAATGATTTTCCCTTGAGCGGACAACTCCCCTTATCATGAACAGGCGCGCCACCCCCTGTGGCGCCGCCACCCTGTTCCTTACCCGTCGGCTCACGCCGCCCTGATGATGAGAACCATTGCCTATGAAGTCATTTATCCGGCAAGAGATTGCCCTGCCCGTTGGCCTGCTCACCCTGCTCTTTTTCAAGACGCTCGGCAGCGACCTGCTGACAGAGGCCACTCCGCTCGGGATTTATCTTCCTGTCTCGGCGGTGCTGCTTGCCATCGTCACCTGGGCCATCTTCTCGGTGGTGCGCCACTCGGATGCCCTTGCCATCAAGCTTGGCGAGCCTTTTGGCACCCTGATCCTCACCCTGTCGGTCATCTCGCTGGAAGTGGTGATGATCTCCTCGGTCATGCTGACCGGCGAACCCAATCCGGTGATGGCCCGCGACACCATGTTTGCCGTGGTGATGCTGGTGACCAACGGCCTGGTGGGCTTCACCCTGCTGTTCGGCGGCTGGCGCTACCACACCCAGAGCTTCAATCTGGACGGGGTCAAATCCTATCTGGTGGCCATCATACCGCTGGCGCTGCTCTGCCTGGTGCTGCCCAACTTCACCGAAGGGGGCAACATCGGCAGCATGTCGAGCGCCATGTCCTGGATGCTGATCATCATCTCGGTGCTGCTCTACGGCGTCTTCCTGCTGATCCAGACCCGCAGCCACAGCCACTTCTTCATCGACAGCGATCACGAGGATTACGAAGAGCACCACGGCCCGCTGCAGAGCAACGTCTACCACACCCTGTTGCTGCTCGCCTATCTGGTGGTGGTGATCCTGCTGGCCAAGACCCTCGCCATTCCCATCAACCACGGGGTCAAGGTGCTGGCGGCGCCGCCGGCGCTGGGCGGCTTCATCGTCGCCTGTATCGTGCTGGCCCCCGAAGCGGTCGGCGCCATCAAGGCGGCCTTCAACAATCAGCTGCAGCGGGCCATGAACCTCTACTTCGGCTCTGTGCTGGCCACCATCGCCCTCACCGTGCCTGCGGTGCTGTTCATCGGCGCCATGCTGGGACAGGAAGTGCGCCTGGGCCTCTCCGCCGCCGACATGGTGCTGCTGTTCACCACCCTCATGGTGTGCAAGGTGACCTTCAGCAGCGGCCGTACCAATGTGCTGCACGGGGCCACTCACCTGGTGCTGTTCGTGGTGTACCTGTTCCTGATGTTCGAACACGAATAACCGCGTTCAACCAACGTCAGAAACGCAAAGACCGCCCGATTGGGCGGTCTTTTGTTATCTGCTCCGTGATCTCACGGACGCCAAAAAAGCGGCTTCCCCCTCATCCCCTACCCTTCTCCCGCCAGGGGAGAAGGAGGAGCAAGGCTTACAGGCTCGGCAACACGCCGGCCGGGAGCAGGTCGTTGTAGCTGGCGCGGCCCAGCAGGGCGGCGGCCGCCTCGATATCCGGCGCGAAGTACCTGTCCTTGTCGTAGAAGCTGACCTCTTCCCGCAGCCGGCCCTTGGCCAGCTCGATGAGCTCGGTGCTGCGCAGGGGAGCACGAAAATCCAGCCCTTGCGCTGCCGCCAGCAGTTCCACCGCCAGAATGCCGCGGGTGTTCTCGGCCATGTCCGCCAGTCGACGGCCGGCGAAGGTGGCCATGGAGACATGATCCTCCTGGTTGGCAGACGTCGGCAGGCTGTCCACCGAGGCCGGATGGGCCAGCGTCTTGTTCTCGGAGGCGAGCGCCGCCGAGGTGACCTGGGCGATCATGAAACCGGAGTTGACGCCGCCGTTGTTGACCAGGAAGGCCGGCAGACCGGACATCCGCGAGTCGATCAGCAGCGCCATGCGCCGCTCGGACAGCGACCCGATCTCGGCGATGGCCAGCGCTAGGTTGTCAGCGGCGAAGGCCACGGGTTCTGCGTGGAAATTGCCGCCGGAGAGGATGTCTTCATCCTCGGCAAACACCAGCGGGTTGTCGGAGACCGCGTTGGCCTCGCACACCAGCACCTCGGCCGCCTGGCGGATCTGGGTCAGGCAGGCGCCCATCACCTGCGGCTGGCAGCGCAGGGAGTAGGGATCCTGCACCTTCTCGCAGTTGTGATGGGACATGCCGATTTCACTGCCATCCACCAGCAGGTGGCGATAGCAGGCGGCCGCGTCGATCTGGCCACGCTGACCGCGCACCGCATGGATGCGGGCATCGAACGGGCGGCGGCTGCCAAGGGCGGCCTCCACGCTCATGGCACCGATGGTGATGGCGCCGGCGTAGAGATCCTCGGCGTGGAACAAGCCTTCCAGCGCGAAGGCGGTGCTCGCCTGGGTGCCGTTGAGCAGGGCCAGCCCCTCTTTCGGTGCCAGCGCGATGGGCTCGAGCCCGGCAATCTTCAGGGCCGTGGCGGCATCGATCAGCTCGCCAGCGTGGCGGGCCTTGCCCTCCCCGATCAGCAGACAGCTCATGTGGGCCAGCGGCGCCAGATCGCCGGAGGCACCGACGGAGCCCTTCTTCGGCACCACAGGGTAGACTTCGGCATTGATCAGCCGCATAAGGGCCTCCAGCACCACCAGCCTGATGCCGGAGAAGCCGCGCGCCAGCGAGTTGAGCTTGAGTACCATCATCAGCCGTACGGTGGCGTCATCCATGTACTCGCCAATCCCTGCTGCGTGGGACAGCACGATGGAGCGCTGCAACTCGTCCAGCTGCTCTACCGGAATGCGGGTGTTGGCCAGCAAGCCAAAGCCGGTGTTGATGCCGTACACCACCCGGTTTTGCTCGATCACCTTGGTGACTACGGCGGCGGAGGCGTGGATCCCCGCCAGGGCGGCGGGATCCAGTGAAACGTGTACCGGCTCGCGGCTGACGCGGCGCAGGGTGGCAAGATCCAGCTCGCCTGGGGTAATAGTCAATTCAAACATGGTGTTACACCTTTCCTTTGACACCGTTGGCGCCGTCAATCATCGGCAGATCCAGTTTCGCCTCGTGGGCGCAGTTGATGGCAATCTCGTAGCCGGCGTCGGCGTGACGCATCACCCCGGTGGCCGGGTCGTTGCGCAGCACCCGACCGACCCGCTTGGCGGCGTCATCGGAGCCATCACAGACGATCACCACGCCGGAGTGCTGGGAGAAGCCCATGCCGACCCCGCCGCCGTGGTGCAGGGAGACCCAGGTAGCGCCACCGGCCGTGTTGAGCAGGGCGTTGAGCAGCGGCCAGTCGGAGACGGCATCGGAGCCATCCATCATCGACTCGGTCTCGCGGTTCGGGCTCGCCACCGAGCCGGAATCCAGGTGATCGCGACCGATGACGATGGGGGCTTTCAGCTCGCCATTCTTGACCATCTCGTTGAAGGCCAGGCCGAGGCGTACCCGATCCTTGACCCCGACCCAGCAGATCCGCGCCGGCAGGCCCTGGAAGGCGATGCGCTCGCGAGCCATGTCGAGCCAGTTGTGCAGGTGAGGATCATCGGGGATCAGCTCCTTCACCTTCTGGTCGGTCTTGTAGATATCTTCCGGATCGCCGGAGAGCGCCACCCAGCGGAACGGGCCAATGCCCTCGCAGAACAGCGGGCGAATGTAGGCCGGGACGAAGCCGGGGAAGTCGAAGGCGTTTTTCACCCCCTCCTCCAGCGCCATCTGGCGGATGTTGTTGCCGTAATCCAGGGTCGCGGCACCGCGGCTTTGCAGGGTCAGCATGGCTTCCACCTGACGAGCCATGGAGTGGCGGGCGGCGACGTTCACCTCCTGGGGGGCGGATTTTTGCAGCGCGCGCCACTGGGCCACGCTCCAGCCCTGCGGCAGGTAGCCGTGCACCGGGTCGTGGGCCGAGGTCTGATCGGTCACCACGTCCGGGGTGATGCCACGGGCCACCAGCTCGGCGAACACGTCGGCGGCGTTGCCGAGCAGGCCGACGGAGACGGCGCTGCCGCTCTGCTTGGCCTCTTCGATCATGGCCAGCGCCTCATCCAGGCTGTGGGCCTTCTTGTCGACGTAGCGAGTACGCAGACGAAAATCGATGCGGGTCTCGTCGCACTCCACCGCGATCATCGAGAAGCCGGCCATGGTGGCGGCCAGCGGCTGGGCGCCCCCCATGCCGCCGAGCCCGCCGGTCAGGATCCAGCGCCCCTTGGGCTCGCCATTGAAGTGCTGGTTGGCCACCGCGAAGAAGGTTTCGTAGGTGCCCTGCACGATCCCCTGGGTACCTATGTAGATCCAGGAGCCGGCAGTCATCTGGCCGTACATCATCAGGCCCTTCTTATCGAGCTCGTTGAAGTGCTCCCAGTTGGCCCAGTGCGGCACCAGGTTGGAGTTGGCGATCAACACTCGGGGCGCGTCCTTGTGGGTCTGGAACACCCCGACCGGCTTGCCGGATTGCACCAGCAGAGTCTGATCCTCCTCGAGCCGGGTCAGCACCTCGACGATCTTGTCGAAGCAGGCCCAGTTGCGGGCGGCACGGCCTATACCGCCATACACCACCAGCGACTGGGGATGCTCGGCCACCTCGGGATCCAGGTTGTTCATCAACATCCGCAGCGGCGCTTCGGTGAGCCAGCTCTTGGCGGTCAGCGTGGTGCCGCGCGGGGCGCGGATCACGCGATTGGGATCATGACGGGGATCCTGGTGTTGCTGGGACATATACACTCCTTGTTTATCGATGCAGCAGGGTGGCGGCCGGCCGGTGGCAGGCCGCTACTTGGTTAACTGATGGACCAGCCGGGCGGCCACGCGGGCACTGCGGTTGTCCTGATCCAGACTCGGGTTGTACTCGGCCAGATCGGCGAGCCTGAGCTTGCCGCTGGCCCGGATATGGGCGATCAGGGGTTCGATGACTGCCAGCTCCACGCCGCGGGCCGCGGGGGCACTCACTCCCGGCATCACGGCCGCCGGCAGCACGTCGAGATCGATGGTCAGATAGAGATGATCGCAGCGGGCGATAAAGGCATCCAGCCCGCTGAGCAAGACCGGCAGCTCGGCCGGCGTCATCGCCTCGTCCAGTACGTGCCACACCCCCAGCGCCTCGGCGCGGGCGAACAGCGCCCGGGTATTGGCGGTCTCGGCCACCCCGAGGCAGGCGTAGGTAAAGGGCGAGCCCTGGACGGCGCACTGCTCGGCAATCTGGAAGAAGGGGGTGCCGGAACTCGCCTGCTCCAGCTTCATGCGCAGGTCGAAGTGGGCGTCGAAGTTGATGATGCCGACCCGGCCACGGCCAGCGTTCTGTTGCAGAAGGTGACGGTTGAGGCCGCTCCAGCTGCCGAAGGCCACCTCGTGACCGCCCCCCAGCACCAGCGGGAAGTGCCCCTCATCCAGCAGGCTAGCCACCCGTTCGGCCAGGCGGCCGTGGGCAGCATCGAGATCGCCATCCTCGCAGTGCACGTCACCGCAGTCATAGACGGGCTGGCCCAGATGCCAGGCAGTGTTGGCGAGCAGCTTGCGCACCGCCAGCGGCGCACCGGCGGCCCCTACCCGCCCCTTGTTGCGGCGCACCCCCTCGTCACAGGCAAAGCCCACCAGGGCAACGCCCGGGGCGGCGCTGCCTGCTTGTGGCCAGGGTTGTACCTTGTCGTGCCAGCGCAGGGCCAGCTCGCCATCTTCCGGATCCTGGCGCCCCTGCCAGACCGACATGTCGACCGGGTTGAACTTATCCATGGAGCGTCTCCTCGCCGTTGACTACCCGGCTCACCAGCTGATCGACGCCGATGAGGTAGCTGAGCTCGGCCGGATGGCCGCAGTTCCAGACCAGAAAGTCCGCCAGCATGCCGACCCTGAGCTGCCCCAGCTGCTCCTGCTCGCCAAGCGCGCGGGCGGCGTGGCGGGTCACCCCGGCCATGGCCTCTACCGGGGTCAGGCCGAACAGGGTGCAAGCCATGTTCATGGCCATCCGCAACGAGACGATGGGGGCCGTGCCGGGGTTGATGTCGGAGGAGACCGCCATCGGCACCCCCGCCTTGCGCAGCGCGGCGACCGGCGGCAGCTTGGTCTCCTTGAGGAAGTAGAAGGCGGTGGGCAGCAGGGTAGCGGCCACGCCGCGATGGGCCAGCGCCTGGATCCCCTCCGGATCCAGGTACTCCAGGTGATCCACCGAGAGGGCGCCGAAGTTGGCAGCCAGCGTGCTGCCGCCCAGGTTGGAGAGCTGATCCATGTGCCCTTTCACCGCCAGACCGTATTGATCCGCCGCCAGATAGACCTGCTCGGTCTGAGCGAGCGAGAAGCCGATGTGTTCACAGAAGACGTCCACCGCATCGGCCAGGCCCGCCTCGGCGGCGGCCGGGATGATCTCCTGGCAGATGGTCTCGACCCAGGAGTCGGGATCGTCGCGATACTCCGGCGGCACCGCATGGGCCGCCAGCAGGGTGGTCTTGACCCGGATCGGCAGCGCCTCCCCCAGTCGGCGGGCGACCCGCAGCATCTTGAGTTCGTCTTCCAGAGTGAGGCCGTAGCCGGACTTGATCTCCACCGTGGTGACCCCTTCCCGGATCAGAGATTTCACCCTCGGCAGCGCCAGCTCAAACAGCTGATCCTCACTGGCGGCGCGGGTGGCGCGCACCGTGCTGATGATGCCGCCGCCCTTGCGGGCGATCTCCGCATAGGGCACCCCCTTCTGGCGCAGTTCGAACTCTTCGGCGCGGCTGCCGGCGAAGATGAGGTGGGTGTGGCAATCGATGAGGCCGGGGGTGACCAGCTTGCCCTTCATGTCCTGCCAATGGGCGGGATAGGGGCCCTTGAGATCCTGCATCGGCACCAGGGCGTGGATCCGCCCCTCGTGAACGCCGAGGGCATGGGGCTCCAGCAGACCGTAGTCGGCCAGATCGGAGCGCAGGGTGGCGGGTGTCACGTTGAGCCAGACCCGCTCGCAGTTCAACAGTTCCTTGTTCATACCGACCTCTAAATGTATATACATTAACTTATATCCGATCTCTGACGGGAAAGAAAGGATCAAGTTCACATCTTGATAACAGCGTGTTCATTAGAGCTTAAACACAAAAAAGCCCGCCAGAGGCGGGCTTTGTCAAAAATAATATGTATATACAATCAACTGAGGCTGGTCTTGGAGCTCAACTTGTAGCGGGAGCCAGGCGAGAGCAAACGGGCATAGGAGACCAGATAACCATCGGACCAGGTACGCCGATGCAGCAGCAGGCAGGGGGTGTCGACCCGCACCTGTAACAAGCCGGCCTCGCCGGCACTTGGCAGCACCGCCTCCACCACGTGCTCCATCTCGGAGAGGGGGCAGACCTCCATCAGATAACGGTTGGGGGTCTGGCTGGCAAAATCCTGCTCGCCATACGCCGGCAGCCGCTCGGCATCGACAAAGCGCTCTTCCAGTTGCAGCGGCTCACCATCGGCCTGATGGACGATGAGACTGTGGAAGATGGGGGCGCCGACCCGCAGGCCCAGCTGCACCGCCACCTTCTCGTCGGCGGCCTGACGCTGCAGCCGGATCACCCGGCCGCTGTACTCGCTGCCCCGCTCGGCGATCTCGTCGGCGATATTGCGAATGGCCAGCAGCGGCGATTCGGTGCGCCTGTCCGCCACGAAGCTGCCGGAGCCGGCGGTGCGCACCAGCCAGCCCTCGGCCACCAGCTCGCGCAGCGCCTTGTTGACCGTCATCCGGCTCACGGCGAACTGCTCGCACAGGGCTGCCTCGGTCGGGATCCGGTCGCCCGCCTGATAGTGGCGTTCACGGATCCCGTCCAAGATGTGCTGCTTGATCTGCAGATAGAGGGCCGGTGCCAACGGGATGCTCCTCAGCGACGGCGGTGGGGCGGACGCATGTCCGGCCAGGCGCGATAGACGTCCGGGATCTGCTCGGGCCCGCTGATGCAGAGATCGAGATCGTGCAGCAGACCGTCCTTGATGCCGTAGATCCAGCCGTGTACCGCCAGCTCCTGCCCCTTGCGCCAGGCGTTCTGGATGATGGTGGTGTGACAGACGTTGGCCACCTGCTCGGCCACGTTCAGCTCGCACAGGTAGTCGAAGCGCTCGTGCTCATCCTCGATGGCATCCAGCTGCTCGCGATACTTGAAGTAGACATCCTTGATGTTGCGCAGCCAGTTGTCGATGAGCCCCAGCTCCTGGTTCTGCATCGCCGCCTTGACGCCGCCGCAGCCATAGTGGCCGCAGACGATGATGTGCTTCACCTTGAGCACCTCGACCGCGTATTGCAGCACCGAGAGGCAGTTGAAGTCGGTGTGTACCACCAGGTTGGCGACGTTGCGGTGGACGAACACGTCCCCCGGCAGCAGCCCCATCAGCTGGTTGGCGGGTACCCGGCTGTCGGAGCAGCCGATCCAGAGGTATTCGGGGGCCTGCTGGGCGGAGAGGGTAGCAAAGAATTCGGGATCCTCGGCCTTGATCCGTTCCGCCCACTCGCGGTTGTTGGTAAACAAGTCGTTCAAGAGTTTCACTATCTGCTCTCCCTACTGTGGCAGTGGCGGCAACATACCATACACAAGGGTAACCAAGGCAAGGCCGACCAGATCCCCGCCAAACAAAAACAGGGCCATCAGGCCCTGTTTTTATGGGAGGAAGCATCAGGCTTCCATGGCATCCTTCAGCTTCTTGAGTGCGTTCTTCTTGAGTTGACGAACCCGCTCGGCGCACAGGCTTATGCTTCCATCGCATCCTTCAGCTTCTTGAGGGCGTTTTTCTCAAGTTGACGAACTCGCTCGGCGGAGACGCCGTAGGTATCGGCCAG
Source organism: Aeromonas sp. V90_14 (assembly GCF_029967615.1). Lineage (NCBI taxonomy): Bacteria > Pseudomonadati > Pseudomonadota > Gammaproteobacteria > Aeromonadales > Aeromonadaceae > Aeromonas > Aeromonas sp. V90_14. The sequence continues at coordinate 97,311 of NZ_JASCAS010000005.1, forward strand.
CTCCTGCAGGGTAGTCTTGCTGTCATCGTCAAGCCAGCGGGCACGGATGATGTGCTGGCTGCGCTCGTCCAGGGTAGCCAGGGCCGAGCTCAGGCGACGGGTCGCGTGATCATCCCAGTTGTCGTTCTCGATGGTGGCGGCCAGATCGGAGGATTTGTCCTCCAGATAGTGGACCGGCGCGAAACCACCCTCTTCTTCGTCATCACCGACCAGATCGAACGCCTGATCGTAGTTGCTCATGCGCGCTTCCATCTCGGTGACGTCGGCGGCGGAGACGCCGAGGTCGGCAGCCACGGCCTGCACCTCTTCGTGGTTCAGCCAGCCCAGACGTTTCTTGGATTTACGCAGATTGAAGAACAGCTTGCGCTGGGCCTTGGTGGTCGCCACCTTGACCATGCGCCAGTTGCGCAGAACGTATTCGTGAATTTCAGCCTTGATCCAGTGCACGGCAAAGGAGACCAGGCGCACGCCGACACTCGGGTCGAAGCGCTTGACCGCCTTCATCAGGCCGATGTTGCCTTCCTGCACCAGGTCGGCCTGGGGCAGACCGTAGCCGGCATAACTCTTGGCGACATGAACGACAAAGCGCAGGTGCGACATAACGAGCTGACGGGCAGCCTCGAGATCGCCACCCTGCTGCAAACGCTCAGCCAGTTCACGCTCTTCCTCTGCGCTCAGCACCGGAATCGAGTTTACTGCCTGGATATAGCCTTCCAGACTACCTTGCGGAATCAGAGCCATAGTGCGCTGCAATGAAGTTCCCATGTTCTACCTCTTACTTTTCAATCGAATCAGTCTAACACCCTGAGAGGGCCTGTCTACTGACCGGACGCCATTCTGCGGCCTGCATCAAACATGCTGAACATGTTTGAACCGGGGTTATCTTAGGCCGGCAGGATGAATCATGAATGAACAGTCAAAAAAAGGGGGTCACAATAAAGGACCCCCGAAAAGTAGCATGCTAAGTCCATTGTTGCGGAGCTCGCAACCTTCACATGCTTGCCAAGTCAGACGAGCAAGGCATAGGGGCCACACCCGTATAAATTCTTCAGCATTTGTAGACTGCTTATAAATCAGAAGGTTCACAGGATCCAGAGAAGATCCCGAAGATCGGCAATGTCCAGATTACTCCCAGAACGGCGGCCGTGCCAGAAACGGCCACTCTTTTACTTGATCCATGTCGCAAAATCCAGCGCTTTAAAACGCTGATAAATTAATCAGGACGGCTCGATGTCGCGAATGTGACGATGGACCGAAAACCAGGAGGCGATCAGCCCCAGCAAGGCGCCCAGCAGGATCAGGTTGATCCCGTCCACCGCCCCCATCCCCACCAGCCGGAAGTTGCTGTTGTAGAGGCCGGCCAGCTCCTTCACCACCCCCTCGCTCCAGATCACCATAACCTCGGTCAACCACCAGGCCAGCATGCCGCCGATGACCCCGAACCAGATACCGGTATAAAGGAAGGGCCGATGGATGAAGGCATCGGTCGCCCCCACCAGCTTGAGCACCTCGATCTCGGAGCGCTGGTTGAGAATATTCAGCCTGAGCGTGTTGCCGACGATCAGCAGCACGGCGGAGAGCAGCAGCACCGCGATGCCGGTGATGGTGTGACGCAGCAGGTTCATGATCCCCTGCAGCCGGGTCAGCCACTGCAGATCCAGCTTGCCCTGTTCCACCCCGTCTTCGTTGTTGAGCTTGTTGAGCAGCTCGGCCGCCCCTTCCGGATTCTGCCAGCGTGGATCCGGGATCACGCTCAGCACCGGCGGCAGCGGGTTGCTGTCGAGGTAGTCGAGCGCATCGCCAAACCCGGAGATCTCGCGAAACTCCTTGAGCGCCTCATCCCGGCTCATGTAGGTGACCGACTCCACCTCCGGGTAGAGCAGGATCCGCTGCTTCATGGCGAGGATGTTCTGCTCGGGCAGATCCTTGCGCAGATAGAGGGAGATCTGGGAGCTAGTCTGCCAGCTGCCCTCCACCACCTCGGCGTTTTTCAGCAGTACGTGGAAACAGGAGGGCAACGCCAAGCTGACCCCCAGCACCGCCAGCGTCATCAGCGAGGCGAGCGGGTTGCGCCACAGCTCCCCCAGGCTGGAAAAAGCCTGCCGGGCGTGGTCGACCCAGTACATCATGAAGCGCCGTAGCGGTGGCTGTTTATGACGAACGATAGCCATCAGAGCTCCTCCCCTGCCGAATACATGCGACCCGCCTTGAGGGTCAGGGTGCGATAACGCATGCGGGCGATCAGCCCCAGATCGTGGGTGGCAATCAGCACGGAGACGCCGAAGCGGTTGAACTCCTCGAACAGTCGCATGATGTCCATGGAGAGCTGGGGATCCAGGTTGCCGGTCGGCTCATCCGCCAGCAGCAGCGGCGGCTTATTGACGATGGCGCGGGCGATGCCGACCCGCTGCTGTTCACCGCCGGAGAGCATGCGCGGCTGGTAGCGTTCCTTGCCGAGCAGCCCGACCTTGTCGAGCGCCGCCGCCACCCGTTTGTTGATGTCTGCATGGCTGTAACCGTCGATCACCAGCGGCAACGCCACATTGTCGAACACGGTGCGGTCCATCAGCAGCCGGTGATCCTGGAAGATCATGCCGATCTGGCGGCGCACGTAGGGGATCTCCCCCCGCTTGATATGGCTGACGTCGTCGCCATGAAAGAAAACGCGACCATCGGTCGGTCGCTCCATCACGCTGATCAGTTTGAGGAGGGTACTCTTGCCCGCCCCCGAGTGTCCGGTCAGGAAGGCCATCTCCCCCTTGCGCAGGTGAAAGCTGACCTTCTGCAGAGCCTGATGGCCACCGCTGTATACCTTGCTGACCTTGTCAAAACGAATCATAACGGTTCCCTGACAGTGACCAACCCCGACCAGGGTCGGGGCTGGGGGCGCACGACTCGCGGCGCCCGAGCTTGCTCATCGCGAAGGAGATCACTCCTCGCGACTGAAAAGCGCCTCGATGAAGTCGTTGGCGACGAACGGACGCAGATCGTCGATCCCCTCGCCCACCCCGATATAGCGGATCGGGATCTGGAACTTGTCGGCTACCGCGAAGATGACGCCGCCCTTGGCAGTACCATCCAGCTTGGTGAGGGTGATACCGGTCAGGCCCACCGCCTCGCTGAACAGCTTGGCCTGACTCAGGGCGTTCTGGCCGGTACCGGCATCCAGAGTCAGCATGATCTCGTGGGGCGCCGCATCGTCCAGCTTCTTCATCACCCGCACCACCTTCTTGAGCTCTTCCATCAGGTTGCTCTTGTTCTGCAGGCGACCGGCGGTGTCGGCGATCAATACGTCAGCGCCGCGGGAGCGGGCAGCCTCGATGGCGTCATAGATGACGGAGGCAGAATCCGCCCCGGTATGCTGGGCAATCACCGGAATGTTGTTGCGCTGGCCCCACACCTGCAGCTGCTCGACGGCGGCAGCACGGAAGGTATCGCCGGCGGCCAGCATCACGCTCTTGCCTTCGGCCTGGAACTGCTTGGCCAGCTTGCCGATGGTGGTGGTCTTGCCGACGCCGTTCACGCCCACCATCAGGATCACGTAGGGCTTCTTGCTGGTGTCGATCACCAGTGGCTGCTCTACCTTGGCCAGCATCTCGCCCATGTCCTGCTTGAGCAGGCCGTAGAGCGCCTCGGCATCCTTGAGCTGCTTGCGATCCGCGTGCTGCACCAGCCCTTCGATGATGCGGCTGGTGGTATCGACACCGAGATCGGCGGTCAACAGCTGGGTCTCCAGCTCCTCGAACAGCTCGTCATCGATCTTCTTGCCACGGAACAGGCCGAAGAAACCGGAGCCGATATTCTCCCGGGTGCGCACCAGACTGCGCTTGAGGCGGGCGAAGAAGCCCTCCCGTTGCGGCTTCTCCTGGGTGTCGTCGTCCACCTTGGCGGCCAGCGGCAGGGCGGCCAGGGCAGCGGCCTCAGCCTCCATCTCGGCGACCAGGCGCAGATCTTCCGCTCGCTGGGCCTCTTTGGCGAGACGGGCTTCCTCGGCAGCCTGCGCTTCGGCAGCAATACGGGCCTCTTCTACGGCACGAACTTCGGCAGCAATACGGGCCTCTTCTGCGGCACGGGCTTCGGCGGCAATACGCGCCTCTTCTGCGGCGCGGACTTCGGCAGCAATACGGGCCTCCTCTGCAGCCTGATCTTCAGCAGCAATACGAGCTTCTTCTGCGGCACGGGCCTCGGCAGCAATACGGGCCTCCTCTGCAGCCTGAGCTTCGGCAGCAATGCGGGCCTCTTCTGCAGCGCGGGCCTCGGCAGCAATACGGGCCTCTTCTGCGACACGGGCTTCGGCGGCAATGCGAGCTTCTTCCACAGCGCGGGCTTCGGCAGCAATGCGGGCCTCTTCTGCAGCGCGGGCTTCGGCGGCAATACGAGCCTCTTCTGCGGCACGGGCCTCAGCAGCAAGACGAGCTTCTTCGGCTGCCTTGAGCTCGGCAGCAACACGGGCAGCCTCTTGAGCCTGCGCTTCGGCAGCGGCACGCTCCTCTTCGGCCAGCAGGGCTTCATTGACGATCACCGGCTCCAGATCGGAGGCACACTCCTCCACCACCAGCGGACCATGGTCGTCCAGCTCGGCAGGTGGGCAGCAATCATCGTGCAAAACGGAATTCTGTGCGCTGGCGGGCACTTCAGCCGCCACGGCTGGCGTAGGATCGGAAACGGGAGCGGGGGCAGCAGCGACCTCGGGCTCAGCGGTAATCGGGGTGGCTTGCGGTGTCTGTGGTTGGACAGCCTCAGCCTCTTCTTTCTTGCGGCCGAAACCCAGCCAGGAAAACAAACCTTTTGCCATCTAAAAATACTCACATCAAAGGCTGACTGCTAAGATAGCCGTCCCTCGGCGGGTCGGCATAAAAATGAACCGCCTTATACTACCACTTTATTTTCTGACGACGAAACGCGATGCCCAGAGTGAAATCCAGCCGTAACGGCCCGAGCAAGAGCCCAGCCCCGCAGGGGAAATCGGGCTTTGTAAGAATCATCAGCGGTCAGTGGCGAGGCCGCAAACTGCCGGTCAGGGATGTGGAAGGACTCAGACCCACCACGGATCGCGTCAAGGAGACCATCTTCAACTGGCTGGCTCCGCATGTCCGTGGCACCCGCTGTCTGGATCTGTTTGCCGGCAGCGGCGGCCTGGGGCTGGAGGCGCTGTCGCGCTATGCCGAGCAGGTCACCCTGATCGAGATGGACAAGGGGGCCGCCGACCAGATCAAGAAGAACCTGACCACCCTCGGCAGCAGCCAGGGTCAGGTGATCCAGTCCGATGCCGTCAGCTGGCTGCAGGGGCCGGCCACGCCGTTCGATCTGGTGTTTCTGGATCCCCCCTTTCGCCGCGAACTGCTGCCGCAGGTCTGCGAGCTGCTGGAGCAACGCGGCTGGCTGGCCCCAGATGCCCTCATCTATCTGGAGCGGGAGAAGGAGATGGCCGATCTGCCGCTGCCGGCCAGCTGGCAACTACTCAAGGACAAACAGGCAGGCCAGGTCTGCTATCAGCTCTATCTGCGAGACACCAAGCATGACGCTGCAGTTTAAAGGGGGGAGATGGGCGCGGTGCCCCTCCCCGTCAATTTGGACAACGGCTCAAGGACAAGCAGGCCGATCAAATCCAAGTCTGCTATCAACTCTATCTGCGGGAGGTAAACGATGAAGCGGGTGTTTAATCTGTTGGCGATGGGCCTCATCCTGTTCTTCTGGTTCGGCGTGCTGGTCAGCCTGATCGCCCCGCTGCCGGGCAAGCTCAACGGCTTTCTGCCGGTGTGCGGCGTGATCGTGGCCCTGATGCACTGGGTGCAGGCCAGCATGGTCAAGGCGGCCTGCAAACCCTACTTCGCGGTGAGCCGGCTCGAGTTCACCCAGGTGCTGGTGTTCGGGGTGTTCGGCATGGTGGAGATCCGCGCCAGGCTGCAGGCCATCGTCGATGCCAAACAGCGCGGCACAGACAACAAAGCCGGGTGATCCCGGCTCTGTCATGGTGGTTCTGGAAGGAGTGCTGGTCACTCCTTCTCTTTTTTCCCCACGCTGATGCCGAGCTTGATGGAGAGCACGGCCAGCAGCAGCAACATCATGATCAGCGAGAAGAAGTTGCTGCCAAGCTCGGGGTACTGCACCTTGACCAGCGCCGAGTGGCCGAACACACCGATGAAGAAGCAGAGCAGCATGCAAACGGGTGTGTTGCCCTCCAGCGAGACATGACGATAGTGCTGGTAGAGCTGATAGGCAGCCAGCACCAGGGCGATCATCGGGAAGAAGGAGAAGGGCACGGCCGACTCCGACAAGACCGTCAGAGAGGCATCACCACAGATGCCGATGAGCAGGGCCAGCAGCAGGGGTTTCTTCGGGATCGGGTTCTGATCATGCATGGAGCTGTCCATCCTTTGACTTAAGAGAGAGGTTCACGGCGCTTCTGGTTCTGGACCTCGGCACCCATGGCGATCATGCGCAGCTGGCGGATGGTGCGATCGGACAAGGCCCGGCACTCCTCGCTGGTCATGTCGAGGGCATCGGCACCGGCGCTGAAGACGATGGTCACCATGGCTTCGGCCTGGATGTAGGCCTCTTCCCGCGGCGCCCCCGTGGTGGCCTCGAGGTAATCGGTCAGCTCGGCGATGAAGTGCTGGATCTCCCGCGCCACCGCCTGCCGAAATGCCGCCGAGGTGCCGGAGCGCTCGCGCAGCAGCAGCCGGAAGATGTTCGGGTTGTTCTCGACGAACTCCATGAAGGTCTGCACCGAGGTGCTGATGACGCTGCCGCCCCCGGCGATGCGCTGGCGCGCCTGGCGCATCAGCTGGCGCAGGGTCAGGCCGCCTTCATCCACCAGGGTTAATCCCAGCTCCTCCATGTCGCGAAAGTGACGATAGAAGGAGGTGGGCGCGATGCCGGCCTCCCGCGCCACTTCCCGCAGGCTGAGGTTGGAAAAACTGCGGTTGGCGCACAGTTGGCTGAACGCCGCCTCGATCAGAGTACGCCGGGTTTTTTCTTTTTGTTGCGCGCGAATACCCACGAAAACAGTCACCTTCAGGTTATCGAGGCCAAATGATAACCCGAAGGCTGCGCCAGGATCAGGTTTGTCTCCTACTTTTTTACCATTGACCCGAATTCTGGCTGCATGGAGAATGGCGCACAGCTGTTCGCTGAAAGGAACCGAGTGAGATGGAACGCCCCCCGATCATCATGACCAACACCCTGCTGTTTGCCCTCTCCGGGCTGACTGCACTGATCGCCGTGCCCTGGTACGGCATGACCCATGGCTATGACCTCTGGCAGTGGGGCAGCTTCCTGCTGCTGTTCTGCTATTGCGGCATCTCCATCACCGCCGGCTACCACCGGCTCTGGTCCCACAAGGCCTACAAGGCACACCCGATCCTGCAGTGGATCTTCGCCATCGGCGGCGCCCTCGCCCTGCAAAACTCGGCCCTGCACTGGTCTTCCGACCATCGCCGCCACCATCGCCACGTGGATGACAATCAGCAGGATCCCTACAGTGCGGGACGCGGTTTCTGGTACTCCCACATCGGCTGGATGCTGCGCGAATATCAGGGTGACACCTATCACGACTACAGCAATGTGCGGGATCTGCAGAACAACCCCATCGTCGTTTTTCAGCACAAGCACTATCTGGCGCTGACCCTGGCCACCAACATCGGCATCCCGCTGCTGCTGGGGCTCGTCCACGGCGATCTGCTCGGCATGTTGCTGCTGGCCGGGGTGCTGCGCATGGTGATGACTCATCACACCACCTTCTTCATCAACTCGCTGGCCCACATCTGGGGCAGCCAGCCCTTCACCGACCGCAACAGCGCACGGGACAACGGCATCCTGGCCTTCTTCACCTTCGGCGAGGGTTACCACAACTTCCACCACCTGTTCGAGAACGATTATCGCAACGGCATCCACTGGTGGCAGTTCGATCCCACCAAGTGGCTGATCCGCAGCGCCTCCTGGTGCGGGCTGACCCGGGATCTGCGCGCCTGTCCGGAAGAGCGGATCGAACAGGCCAGGCTGGAGATGCAGCTGAAACGGGCCCAGGCCAAGTTGCGCAAGCAGGATGACAGGGAACTGTGGCAGGCCCTGCTGCAGGAGGAGTACGACAAGCTGAACCAGCAGTTGCAGCACTACTACGCCAGCCGCAAACGCCTGCTGGAGCAGCGCAAGCGCAAGGCGCTGGCCCGCTACGACCAACTGAAGCTGCAGCTGGAGTATCGCAACCTGCACGATGCCTTCATCGCCGCCAAACGCAACTGGAGCCGACTGCTGGCAGGCATCGCCTGACCCTGGAACGTCGGGCTGAACAAAGAAAAAGACCGCCAATCGGCGGTCTATTTATGGGCACGACTCAACCAGCGAGCCATAAAAAATGGGGTGACACTCGCATGTCACCCCCTCGCAAATAGCATGTTCCATATTGGAATCCGGTCCCGTCGGGTTCTGCTGCTGCTTCCTGAGTTTCCGCTACCCATCTGAAGCAGGTGCCTGCTGGAGCAATCCAGTCGGCCAGTTCCCTTCACGACCCTCTTCCGCACGGCGGCAAGCCACCGTGTTGTCCTTGCAGTTGAAATATTACGCAGATAAATAAAATAAAAAACCGTTTTATACGCCCATGTATGCAAGCCGCAACCCTTCATGGAACTTCAGTCAGAAAACAATCCGATTAAAAACAATACGATAAACCAGTTCATCGCCATAGGATGGCAAACGTTATCCTCGAAGGCGCACAAGGCTTTGCGAGATCTCGCACACGCTCGGCCCGCTCACAACCAGCGCTGCAGCGGCAACCAGTCACTGACCCTGGCCAGCAGGCGGCGCAGGGTGGAGGGCGGGGCCGCCACCGAGTGGGAAGAGCGTTGCTGCCAGGTCGCCAGCCACTGCTGCAACTCGGCGCACAACACGGGGCAGGCCAGATGCAGCACCAGCTCGGTGTTGAGCAGCAGGGAGCGCGGATCCAGATTGAAGCTGCCGAGCAGCGCCTCCTCCTCCCCCACCAGGATCAGCTTGGCGTGCAGACTGAGCGACTCCCCCTCCAGTTCCGACAGCGCGATACCCTGCCGTATCAGCCAGGGGCGGTGACGGCGATAGGCGCCGTACACCAGCGGCACATCCGTGCTGGCCAGGGAGTTGGTCAGGATATCAATGTTCACCCCCGCCTGCCGCTGCTGTCTGAGCCGACGGCGCAGCCCCCGGGTCAGGATGAGATAAGGGGTGACCAGACTCAGCTTGCCTTGGTTGTCGGCCAGCTTGCGCCAGAGCAGGCGTGCGGTGGTGGGTCGAGACACCAGCCCCTTGCCGGGTCGATCAAACCACACTTCTGCCTCTCCGGCATGCCAGCGCAGGGGGACGGGTTCTGGATCGAACAGGCTGGCAGGCAGGTCGTAGACAGCCGCCACCTGCGGCTCGTTCATCGTCAGCAGAAAGTCGTTCACCACCTGCACCTCGGCCCGCTGCAGCGGGCGTCGCAGCAGACGGCGGATCGGGTGGCTCCAGCGGCTGCGCCAGAATTGATCGAACCCCTGCTCGGCCTGCTGGCAGAGTGGGCCCCGGCAGGCGAGATCCAGATCGACGAACTGGGGCGCCCCACCGAGCCCGAAGTAACGGTCCCCGATGTTGCGACCGCCGATCACCGCCTGACTGCCGTCCACCAGCAGTAGCTTGTTGTGCATGCGGTGATTGATGCGGCGAAAGCTGAGCAGCCCTTCCAGCAGCAGGGTCAGTGGCCGCCAGCCGCGCAACCAGAAGGGATTGAACAGGCGCACCTCGATACCCGGCTGATGGGCCACCATCTCCAGGAAACGGTTGTCGCCGGCATAGAGGTCATCAATGAGCAGCTGCACCCGTACTCCCCGCCGGGCGGCATGCAGCAACTCCGCCAGCAACAACTTGCCGCTGCTGTCCTCCTCCCAGCTGTAGTACTGGGCCTGGATCCGACTTCTGGCACCGCGGATCAGCTGACAGCGCAGCTTGAGTGCCAGCTCGGGCTGGTCTATCAGGGCGAATTCAGCGGGGATCATGGCGTCATCCGCCTGTCATGAGGAAATGGCATAACGCTGGCTAAGGGCCTCGTAGCAACAGGATGAAGGAATTTACCATGGAACTCACGGATCGCCCCGCCATCAGTCACAGACCGCAGGCCAGTGAGCCGGATCCCTCGCCAAGCGGCCAGCTGGCCCCCTGGTATCTGCAGCATCGGGATCAGGCCTGGCAGCCCTTCGCCCCGCCCGCCCAACCGCACTAGCAGGACGTCAGGGCTGGGCTACCGCCTCGATGGCGGCCGCCTTGCCTTCCAGCTGGGGCAGGCTGAAGCGGTAGGCCACATAGTACTTGTAGATGGTGCTGACATAGTTGATGGGCCCCTGGCCCACCTCATTGGCCACCAGCTGCTCCACGTTGCCGAACCAGACATTGGGATCCAGCCCGGCGGCCTCGGCCTTGGCCCTGAGCGCCTGCACCCGGTTCGGACCGGCATTGTAGGCCGCCAGCGCAAACAGGTGGCGGTTGAGCACATCCAGCTTGGGATCATTGAAATAGGTGTCGAGGATCAGCCGCATATAGCGGCAAGCCGCCTCCACATTGCCCTCCAGACTGGCAAGCCGGGCACCGCGAATGCCCACCTCACCGCCGGTGCTCGGCAACAGCTGCATGATCCCCACCGCCCCCCGTTCGGAACGGATGTCGGCATTGAGGCCAGACTCCTTGTAAGCCAGCGCCGCCAGCATCAGCCAGTCCAGCCGGTACTTGTCGGCCTGCTGCTCCAGCACCTTGCGGATGGTCGACAGCCTGCCCAGCGGATCCGGCGCCAGTATGTTGCTCATCTGGTCGTTGCGCGCCAGCAGACGGCGCAAAGCCATGTCGCTGTAAAGGGTGCGCTTGCCGGCATCGGCCAGATAGTCATTGACCGCCTTGAGCAGTTCCGGACTGTTGTTGCGCAGGGCCCAGGCGCTGCGGCCGTTGTCTCGCAGCGGGATCAGCTTGTGGGCCCGCAGCCCGCTGATCATGCCGAGCCAGATCCGCCCCTTGAAGCTGTCGGTCACGGTGAGCGGTATGATGCCGGCCGCCACCATCTCCAGCAGATCCCCGTCCTGCAGATATTCAGGCACCGTCTCGATATAGATGGGCGGCAGCCCCAACTCGCGAAACAACCAGTTGAGCTGGCGCAGGCTCTCGTAATAGCTGGAGCTGGCCCGCACCCAGACCCGCCGGCCGGAGAGCTGGGTGATGCGGTTGAAGGTCGGCAGGCTGTGCTGGCTCACCACCCACTCTTCGATGGGGGCGATCACCGGGTTGGAGAAGGTCACCTGTTCGCGCCGGGTCGGCGTCACCGTCATGTTGGCGGCCACCAGATCCCCCCGCCCCTCGGTGAGGTAGTCCAGCAGCTTGTCCTGGCGCACCGGGATGTAGATGATCTTGAGTTTGATCTTCTCCTTGGCCAGGTAGGTCTGATTCAGCCAGCGCTCGAACCCCTGCAGCTGGTTGACCAGGATACCGTGCTGGGCCCCCTTGTCGAAAAAGAAGAAGCCCCGCTCATAGACCACCAGGGCCCTGAGCTCTTTCTTTTGCAATATGCTGGCGAGATCCCCGGGCTGGGGCAGCCGTTGCGGCTTGAGATCCGCCGCCAGCAGCGGCAGCGCACACAGAGCGAGCAGACCCCAGCACCAGCGCAGCCTCATGATGCAAGCGCCTGCGGTTGCTTCGCTGCGAGCGGGAGCCCGTCAAACGGGTGGCGAACAAGGGTGGGGAAAATGGCGAAGAGCCAGCGCTGAACCATGATGAGATCGCCTTCTGTTGGCCGACTCGCGTCGGGCAAAACCGTCTGTGGGATAACTAACTATAGAACGCGGACCCACAGCAGAAGGGTCAACACGGCAGGCAAGCCTGCCGTGTCATCAGCAGGCTCAGATAGAGCGGGCACGCATCTCGAAAATGAGTTTTTCGGCGGTACAGGTGAATTGCAGGCGGGCTTTCAGGATCACGCCGTTGGCCCCCTGACTGAGTTCGCTGCTGCTTGTGGCTTCCGCAGTGACCTGCTTGGCCAGCGCCTCGTAGGCGGCCAGCTTGGCGCGAGCGTCAGCTTCTGCAGCGGCCTCGATCACCAGCTCCATCACATCGTCACCCTCGCCGATGATGGTACCAATTTCGGCGAAGCAGCCGCAGCTGTCACAGGTCTCGTTCAATTCCACTTTCTCTTCTACGGACATCATTCAACTCCCACTTATTTCGGCTGTGATTCATCGTCACGCAAGGCTTTACGAAAATCCTTGATGGCGGTGCCCAGATCCTCTCCGGCACTCGCCAGGCGTTTGCTGCCAAACACCACGACGACCACCACGAGCAGGATCAACAAATGCCAGATATGAATTCCACCGAGTCCCATAGGGATACTCCTGACTGATAGATACCGATTGTTTGTATCAAAAGAAGGCGCAAAGATTGTTGGGCAAAATCAAGACAGGCGCAAGTTTGCAAATAAATCACTCAAAAAAATACGGCGACCCAGGGTCGCCGTATTGCTTGATGCTACTTGTCCCCTCAACCACTACATCCTGTACCAGCCGCCATCGAAGGCGAGAGACGTTTCGAGCATAAATTCGCCTAGATATGAAAACAAATGGTATAAATTCATCTAAGAATTGAAGAGGATTCATATCATGTTGCTGGAACAGTTGGGGCGCATCGACCTCAATCTATTGATTATCCTGCAAGTATTGCTGGAAGAGCGGAACGGCAGCCGGGCGGCCCGTCGGCTGCACCTGAGCCAGTCTGCCGTCAGCAAGGCGCTAGGCCGGCTGCGGGAAACCTTCGACGACCCCCTGTTCGTGCGCTCGGCCTATGGGCTGGAACCCACCGCCCGTGCCCTCAGCCTGCAGCAGCAACTGCAGCCCATCCTGCTGTCGCTCGACAACCTGATCCAGCCGCCGGATTTTGACCCGACCACCACCGAGCGGGAGTTCGTCATCGCCAGCATGGACAGCGCCTTTACTCTGTTCGCCCCGCTCTACCTGAGCGAGCTGAAACGACAGGCCCCCGGCATCCGGCTGCGCTACGAGGAGTGGACCGAGAACAGCCTGACCGAGATGAGTCAGGGCCAGGTGGACATCGCCTTCACGGTGCGGGAGAACTGCATCAACTCGGACTTTCGGCTCGACACCCTGCCCAACGCTATCTGCCAGCGGCTGCTCGCCATCGACGATCTGACCTGCCTGGTGCAGCACGACCACCCCGCCCTGCACGAACCCGAGTGGGATCTCACCCGCTACCTGGCCTATCCCCACGTGCAGACCTATTGCGAGGGGCGCGACCGCTGGATGCTGGATCACAAACTGGCGGAGCAGGATCTCTATCGCCGCATCGAGGCGACCGTACCCTCCTTCGAGGCGGCGCTGCGGATGGGTATGCACTCGGACATGATAGTGACCCTCTCCCGGCTCTACGCCCGCCACGCCACCCAGGTCTATCCGCTGGTGCCGCTGCCGCTGCCCATCGCCCTCGACAGCATCTCCCACCTGCTGATCTGGCATCAGCGCCACGAGGAGGATCCGGGCCACCGCTGGCTGCGAGAAACCCTGCTGACCCTCATCATGGGCAAGCTGGAGCCCACTGCTGCCGAACCGGCCTGATTGCCGGCACAGGGCCGCAAGACCCTGACGGTCACCACGCCGGATCACAGGTAAAAAAACGGGGCTCGTCGAGCCCCATGTCTTTTCTGTTGGCATGCCAGCCGATCAGTTCTGACCGGTCACCGCCAGGTAGTGGTGCACCCCGTCGAGCAGCATCTGCACCGAGATCATCACCAGCAGCATGCCCATCAGACGCTCCACCGCGGTGAGTCCTCGCTCACCCAGCAGCTTGTTGAATACCTCGTAGAACATCAGGATCACCGCGCTGGCGCCCCAGGCCATCAACAGCGCCAGCGACCAGTCCGCCATCCGGGTCGGCTCCTGGTTGGCCAGCAGCAGCAAGGACGCCAGGATCGAGGGACCGGCAATCATGGGGATGGCCATGGGCACCAGGAAGGGCTCCTCACCCGCGGCCAGCCCGGTCACTCCGCCTTCACTCGGGAAGATCATCTTGATGGCGATAAGGAACAGGATGATGCCGCCGGCGATGCTGACCGCCTCCTGCCGCAGGTTGAGGAAATTGAGGATCTGCTGGCCGACGAACAGGAAGGCCATCATGATCACCAGTGAAAACAGCAGCTCCCGCATCATCACCTTGCGGCGTCGCTTGGGATCGATATGACGCAGGATCGACAGGAAGACCGGCAGGTTGCCCAGCGGATCCATGATCAGAAACAACATGACGGCAGCGGAGAAAGTGTCCATACAACGCCCAGGCTAAGCCTTCAACAAAAGCAGGGGGAAAGAGGGCGAAATATAACAAAGGCGGCGGGATTCGGCGAGCGCGGCGGGCGCTCGCCGGCGGGGATCAACCGTGGTTGCAGATCTTGTCGGCGTGAGTCTGGAAACCCTGCTCCGATTCGATGAACTTGCCGCGCTTGGCCAGGAAGTCGATCAGCGCCTCGGCATCCATCTCGCTGGCGCTGCAGGTATGAAAACGGGCCTCGGCGCCGAAGCGCTCGTCGATGGCCTGCTTGAGGCTGGCCCGGGTAAACTGACCGCCTTGCGCCAGCATCATCTCCATCACTTCGTGACCGTGTACCGATTGAGTCATTGCAAACCTCTTGAATAGACATATTTGATGCCTATTAAATCCTGCCCCACTGCCGACGACCTTGATATAGGCCAACAAATTGCCGATTTCCCTGCGTCCGTACTGGTGATGGCCGCGGCTTTGTCGATAATGTGGCAACCTGAGCAGGGGATGGCTACACTAACGCCCCTTTTTGCCACCGCAGACCGAATATAAGGACATTGGCGTCATGCTGTTCCATGGACTGGCTTTCAAGCCCTGGCGGATCTGGACCCGCCGCCCGCTCTGGTTGAAGACCCTGCTCGGCATGCTGACAGGGATCGGTCTCGGCGCCGGTTTCAGCGAGCAGGCGTTGCTGCTCAAGCCCATTGGCGTGCTGTTCGTCAACACCATCCAGATGCTGATGGTGCCCCTCATCTTCTGTTCGGTCATCGCCGGCCTCACCTCGCTGCTCAAGGGCAAGACCCTCGATCGGATCGCCGGCAAGGCCATCGGCCTCTACCTCTGTTCCACCGCGGTCGCCATCTGTATCGGCCTGATGATGGGCTGGCTGCTGGAGCCCGGCATGGGCGCCAACATGGGGCCCTATGAGCGGGTCGGCATGGCGGAATCCCCCACCCTGGCCAGCGTGCTGAGCCACCTGGTGCCGCGCAACCCGGTGCAGGCCATGGTGGACGGCAAGATCCTGCAGGTGATCGTGTTCGCGGTGGCCCTCGCCCTCGCCCTCAACGCCACCGGTCGGCGCGGCCGCCCCGCCATCCTGTTCTTCACCTCGCTGGCGGAGGGGATGTTCAAGCTGACCCAGATGGTGATGGCGCTGGCCCCATACGGCGTCTGCGCCCTGATGGCCTGGATGACCGGCAAGTACGGCATGAGCCTGCTGCTGCCGCTGCTCAAGGTGATCGGCGCCGTCTACCTCGGCTGCCTGCTGCACGTACTCGGCGTCTACAGCAGCCTGCTGATCCTGCTGGCCCGCCTCAATCCGCTGCACTACTTCAAAAGCATCGTCGATGCCCAGGCGGTGGCCTTCACCAGCAGCTCCAGCAACAGTACCCTGCCCATCAGCCTGGCCTGCGCCGAGCGCCGGCTCGGGGTCTCTCCCGCCATCACCGCCAAGGTGCTGCCCATTGGCGCCACCATCAACATGGACGGCACCGCGCTCTATCAGGGGGTAACGGCCCTGTTCGTGGCCCAGGCCTTCGGAGTGGATCTGCACATGGTGGATTACCTGACCATCATCAGCATCGCCACCCTGGCCAGCATCGGCACAGCGGGCACGCCGGGCACCGGCCTGATGCTGCTGACGCTGACGCTGACCGCGGTAGGACTGCCGCTGGAAGGGGTAGCACTGATCGCCGGGATCGACCGGATCCTCGACATGGCGCGCACCACGGTCAACGTCTCCGGCGATATTCTGGTGTCCGTGTTGATTGCCCGCAGCGAGCGGGAGCTGGATCTGGCGACCTATCACGACGCCAGCGCGGGCGAGGACATCGACTTCACCCTGCGCTGAGGCAGGGCGAGCGATTAATTTTCGTGGGGATCGTGGTGACAGCGCCAGCAGACATCGAAGTTGGCGCCGTTCTCCTCCCCGCATTGGCCACACAGCCAGCCGTTACCCTGGCGCTGCTGATAGCGCTCGATGACCCGCCCTGCCTTGCTGCGATCCTGTTCGCGCACCATCAGGGTCACCTGCAGCAGGTCCACCGGCAGTTCGCCCAGGGCGCCCGACAGCGCCTCGCCATTGAGCCGCACCGGCACCCCCTCCACTTCCAGCGCCCCTTTCAGGGCATGGGCCTCCAGCGAATGGGAAGCCCGATACAGATTGATCCAGTGATCCATGTCTTCCCCCTCAGATCCACTCACGATGCCGTGACCACGGCACCGCCTCTGACCGGCTACAGCAGGGTATCGATACCGTAGTCGGCCCCCTTGGCCACGATGAAGTCGATGAACACCCGCAATTTTCGCGGCATCAGCCGCCGCTCCGGAAACAGCAGGTAAATCGGCACCCTGGGCTGCTGCCACTCGGGCAGCACGGACACCAGGCTCCCACTCGCCAGCTCCTCGTGGCAGAGCATGGCGGGCAGGGAGGCGAGCCCCAGCCCGGCCTTCGCCGCCTCTCTGGCACAGGTTATATTATTAACCCGAAAGCGGGAGGGAGGGTCAACCAGCACCTCTCTGTCATCCCGCTCGAAGCACCAGTGCGACGCCAGAAAGCCGCTGGTGACCGCCACCCGCTCATGATGCACCAGATCCTCGGGATGGGTGATGGCGGGGCTGCGCGCCAGGTACGCCGGGCTGGCACAGATCAGGCGGGCGTTGCTCCACAGCCGCCGCGCCGCCAGGTTCGAATCGCTCATGTCACCGATCCGCACGATCGCATCCAGCCCCTCGTTGATGGGATCCACGATGCGATTGGTCAGCTCCAGCTCCACCTGCAGGCCGGGATAGGCCTGCAAAAACTCCGCCACCAGCCTGCCCACCACCAGCTGCCCCGCCTCGATGGGCACCGCCAGCTTGAGGGTGCCGGTCACCTCCTGCTGGCTGGCACTCACCATCAGCTCGGCCTGGGTCAGCTCGTCCACCGCCTTGCTGCAGCGCAGATAGTACTGCTCGCCGGCCTCGGTCAGGGTGAGCTGGCGGGTCGAACGGTAGAGCAGCCGCACGCCGAGGCGCTGCTCCAGCTCGGCGATGCGCCGGCTCACCGTCGCCTTGGTCATGCCCAGCTCCTGGGCGGCCGCCGTGAAGGACCCCTTGTCGACGATCCGCACTAGAATCAATGCAGCGTTCAGATCCATTGTTGCACCAGTGAAACTGTATATCTCATAAATGGATACTAATCGAAACAGTCGGCCAGTGTTAGCCTGCCTCTCTTAAGTTCAGGAATCCCCCACATGAGTCAACACAAGAAGATCCCCCTGCTGGCAGCCATGATCCTGGCCCTGCTCGGTCTGCTGTTTGCCGGTTACTGGTATCTGCACGGCCGCTATTTCGAGAGCACCGACAACGCCTACCTGCAGAGCGAGGTCACCGGCATCGGTTCCAAGCTGTCCGGCTACATCAGCGAAGTGCTGGTAACCGACAACCAGCCGGTGAAGGCCGGCCAGCTCATCGCCCGCCTCGACGACCGGGAGTACAAGACCAAGGTGGCCGAGGCCGAAGCCGATCTGCGCCTCAATCAGGCGACGGCGGAAAATCTCGCTGCCACCCGCACCCAGCAACTGAGCCTCATTCGCCAGGCCGAAGCCAAGGTCAGCTCGGCCAATGCCGAACAGGTGCGGGCCCAGCAACAGGTGCGCCGCGTCAGCCAGCTCAACCAGCGCCACTACAGCTCCCAGGACAGCCTGGACGAGGTGCGGGCCGGTCTGCAGGTCAATCAGGCCCAGGAGCAGGAGGCCAAAGCGGCCCTGCAAGCCGCCCGCGAGCGGCTGCTGGTGCTGGATGCCGAGGCCAAGCAGAACCAGGCCAAGCTGGCATTGAGCGCCGCCCAGCTGGAACAGGCCAAGCTGGAGCTGGCCTATACCGAGCTGCGGGCACCGGCCGACGGCATCATCGGCAAGCGCAGTCTGCGGGCGGGGCTCTACGTCCAGTCCGGCATGCAGGTGGCCAGCCTGGTGCCACTGCAGCAGGTGTGGGTCGAGGCCAACTTCAAGGAGACCCAGCTGCTCCACATGCAGCCCGGCCAGAAGGTGGAGGTGATCCTTGATGCCTATCCGGATCAGCCGGTCGAGGGGATCATCGACAGCCTGGCCCCCGCCACCGGTGCCAAGTTTGCCCTGCTGCCGCCGGAGAACGCCACCGGCAACTTCACCAAAATCGTGCAACGGGTACCGGTCAAGATCCGCATTCCGGAGCCGGGGCCGCTGGCGGGCAAGCTGCTGCCGGGCCTCTCCACCGAGGTGATCGTCGACACCCGCAGCCCTGATCCCGTGGTTGCGGCCCACTGATGGAACCCATCCCGCGTCGCAACTGGATCGCGGTCATGGGGGGCCTCATCGGCGCCTTCATGGCCATCCTCGACATCCAGATCACCAACGCCTCCCTGAAGGACATTCAGGGGGCCCTGTCGGCCACCTTGAGCGAAAGCTCCTGGATCTCCACCTCCTATCTGGTGGCGGAGATGATCGCCATTCCGCTGAGCGGCTGGCTGAGCCGGGGGTTGAGCGTGCGGCGCTACCTGCTGTGGACCACTGGCGCCTTCATCGTCGCCTCGGTGCTCTGCTCATTCAGCTGGAACCTCACCAGCATGATCGTCTTTCGGGCGCTGCAGGGCTTCACCGGCGGGGCGCTGATCCCGATGGCCTTCTCCCTCATCGTCAGTCTGCTGCCGCTGCACAAGCGGGCCACCGGCATGGCGTTGTTCGGCCTGTGCGCCACCTTCGCCCCCGCCATCGGGCCGACCCTGGGCGGCTGGCTGACCGAGCAGATGTCCTGGCACTACATCTTCTACATGAACGTGCCGCCGGGACTGCTGGTGATGGCCATGCTGGCCCACGGGCTGGACAAGAAGCCGGTGGACTGGGAGGTGATCAAGCGGGTGGATCTCATCGGCATCGTCACCATGGCAGTGGGACTGGGCCTCTTGGAGGTGGTGCTGGAAGAGGGCAACCGGGAGGACTGGTTCGGTTCCAGCTTCATCGTGCGGCTCACCGTCATCTCGGTGGTGGCGTTGGTGTTTTTCGTCATCAGCCAGCTGCTGCGGCGCCACCCGCTGGTCAACCTGCGGCTGCTGCACAACCCGCGCTTCGCGCTGGCCTGCTTCGCCTATCTGGTGCTCGGCATGGCGTTGATGGGCTCCATCTATGTGCTGCCGCTCTACATGACCCAGATCCACAACTACAACGCGCTGGAAATCGGTGAGGTGCTGATGTGGATGGGGCTGCCGCAGTTGCTGGTACTGCCGCTGGTGCCCAGACTGACCCACAAGATAGATCCGCGCTATCTGGTGAGCTTCGGCTTTCTGGTGTTCGCCGTCAGCTGCTTCATGAACATGAACATGAGTGCCGACTACGCCGGGCCTCAGCTGATCCAGTCGCTCATCGTGCGGGCGCTGGGCCAGCCCTTCATCATGGTGCCGCTCTCCCTGGTGGCGACTGCCAGCCTGACCCACGACGAGATCCCCTCCTCCTCGACCCTGCTCAACGTGCTGCGCAACCTGGGCGGCGCCTTCGGCATCGCCATCATCGCCACCCTGATCGACAACGACACCCGCATCCATGTCAGCCAGATCAGCAGCACCCTGGCCGCCAGCAGCATAGAGGGGCAGAGCTACCTGCTGCAGCTGGCCCAGACCATGATGGCGCAGGGCTCCGGCCCCGAGCTGGCTCGCCAGCAGGCCCAGGCCATGCTGTCGAACACCATCAGCCGGGAGGCGGCCATCATGGCCTACAACCAGGTGTTCTTCGTGATGGGCATCTTCCTGCTGCTCGCCAGCGGCCTGATGCTGCTGCTCAAGCAGCCCGCCCCCAGGGTAGCGGATGCCGAACCGCTCGAGGCGTGAAAAACGGTGAGAATGGAATAGCAAAACGGGCCTGAGGGCCCGTTTTTTTGTCTGCACATTCCCCTTGGCGAGGAGGCAATTCAGCCACAGTCACCCCGCCAGCGAGGCGGCAATCAGAAACTGGGCGGCGAAGTAGCTGGTCATCACCCAGGCGGTGGCATGGGGGAAGGGACGGCGGAAGCGGTCCAGCGCCAGCATGCTGTCGGAGAAGAGGAACATCAGCGCCCCCACCAGGGCGGCAGCACTGCCGGCGGTGAGGGAGGCATGCCAAGCGCCGGCGGCCACCCAGGCCATGCCGATGATCACCAGCATGTAGCAGAACACGGGCACCTTCATCTCCCCGAGCTTGCCCCACAGCAGGCCGAACACCATGCCGGCCACCAGCAGCAACAGCAGGCCATCCACCAGATTCAGCACCAGCGGCCCCTGGGCGAAGCCGACGATGTAGCAGAGGTGCGCGACAAAAAACGCCGCCAGCCCCTGGATGAAGCGGTCGCTCGGCAACATCAGCAGCACGTCGCCGGCCAGCGACAGGCAGAGACCGAGCAGGATCCAGGCGTGGGAACCGTCGTGGTCATAGCTCTGATAGCCGAAGGCCAGCGCGATGATGAGCAGCATGGTCAACGGCTTGCTGATGTAGAACTGACGGGAGTCTGAGCCATAGGCCGCACGAATGTGCCACCAGCCCGATGCGATGATCAAGAAACTCAATAACATGCCCTGCTCCTCACGTGTTGCTCGCAGTCATACGGCAACATCTTCTTGCTGACAAGCAGAGTAACAAATTCCCCCGCCCAGTGGCAGAGGCGCTCAGCAAATGAGCAGCCTACGCCTAAAGTCTAATTGTCCGACCCACCCTGTTCGGGCATAAGGAACGGGTCCGGAGGATCACCATGGAAGAAGCAATGAAAAACTATCTGCCCGCTATCGATATCATGATGTGCCACCTTGGCATCAGCTTCGAGCAAGCCTGCGAACAGCTGGGCCTGAGTCCGATGGAACAACAGACCCTGAGCCTGCTGCAGGAGCAGGATCCGCAGGAATAATCCCTCCCGGCGATGGATATCATGATGTGCCACCTTGGCATCAGCTTCGAGCAAGCCTGTGAACAGCTGGGCCTGAGCCAGGTGGGACAACAGACCCTGAACCTGCTGCCGGAACAGGATCCGCAAGAATAAGCCCCCAGCGGGGAGCATGAAAACGGCGCCATGATGGCGCCGTTTTTATTGACCCTGGTTATGCTCGCACCACCCGGCGCCGTTGCAGCCAGACGATCAACGCAAACAGCAGGAAGCCGGGCAGCCACATCAGCTCCTTGCGCCAGCGCTCGGTGGGGGCCTTGACCACCAGGATCTCCTGATCAAACTCCATGCCGGCTGCCGCTGCCGGACTGCCGAAGGTGACGCTGTCGATCAGGGTCTTGCCATCCTGCTCATAGAGCGCGAGCCCCAGGCTGGCGAGGCGGGCTGCCCCATCCTCCCCTGCCGGCACCGCCAGCAGCACGGTCGACTGACGCAGCTTGCCCACCGCATCCTCACCCTGGATCCGCAGCCGCAGGGTGCTCTCCGCCTCCACCTCGCCCAGGGTCTGGGCCAGCTGGGCCGGCGGCGTCTCGCGGTAGGGATCGTGCACCATGTCCATCCAGAAACCGGGGCGGAACAGGGTGAAGGCCACCAGCAGCAGCAGCACGCTCTCGTACCAGCGACTCTTCACCAGGAAATGGCCCTGAGTCGCGGCGGCGAAGATCAGCATGGCGACGGTGGCCACCATGAAGATCAGCACCCCGTGGGCAAAGTCCACGTCGATCAGCAGCAGGTCGGTGTTGAAGATGAACAGGAACGGCAGCGCAGCGGTGCGCAGGCTGTAGTAGAAGGCGGTGATGCCGGTCTTGATGGGATCGCCCTTGGAGACGGCCGCCGCCGCGAACGAGGCGAGCCCCACCGGCGGCGTCACGTCGGCCATGATGCCGAAGTAGAACACGAACAGGTGCACCGCGATGAGCGGTACGATCAACCCGTTCTGCTGCCCGAGCGTCACCACCACCGGCGCCAGCAGGCTGGAGACCACGATGTAGTTGGCGGTGGTGGGCAGCCCCATGCCGAGGATCAGACTCAGCAGGGCGGTGAGCAGCAGCATCAGCAGCAGGTTGCCCATGGAGAGCATCTCCACCAGATCCGCCAGCACCAGACCAACCCCGGTCTGGGAGACGGCACCGACGATGATCCCCGCCGTGGCGGTGGCGATGCCGATGCCGATCATGTTGCGGGCACCGGCCACCAGCCCCTCCCGCAGATCGATCAAGCCGTCCTGCAGGGAGCCGTAATCGTGCTGGCCATCGCTGCGCAGCCAGTTGAGCAGCGGCCGCTGGGTCAGCAGTATGATCACCAGCATGACGGTGCCCCAGAAGGCCGACAGCCCGGGCGAGAGGCGCTCCACCATCAGGCACCACACCAGCACCACCACCGGCAGCAGGAAGTGCAGGCCGGAGAGCAGCACGGTACGGGTGTTGGGCAGCTCGGTCAGCGGCTTGTCCGGATCTTCCGCCGCCAGCGGCTCATTGCTGGCGGCAATCTTCAGCAGCCCCAGATAGGTGGCAGCCAGCAGCAGGGCGATACTGGGCAGGGCATAGTCGCCCAGCGCCGGCTTGAGCCAGCCCAGGCCGTAGTAGACCGCCATCGACAGCCCGCTGATCAGGGCGGCGCCAAAGGCAAAGCCGGTCAACCGGCGCAGCCAGGGCTTGGGCTGATGGTCGCCGATGGGCTGCATGCCGAGCTTGAGCGCCTCCAGATGGACGATGTAGAGCAGCGCTATGTAGGAGATGGTCGCCGGCAGGAAGGCATGCTTGATGATCTCGACGTAGGGAATGCCCACGTACTCCACCATCAGAAAGGCCGCAGCCCCCATCACCGGCGGCATGATCTGGCCGTTGACCGAGGAGGCCACTTCCACCGCCCCCGCCTTCTCGGCGCTGAACCCCACCTTCTTCATCATGGGAATGGTAAAGGTGCCGGTAGTCACCACGTTGGCGATGGAGGAGCCGGAGATGAGGCCGGTCAGGCCGGAGGCCACCACCGCCGCCTTGGCCGGGCCACCGCGCAGGTGACCGAGCAGGCTGAAGGCGAGCTGGATAAAGTAGTGGCCGGCACCGGCCCGCTCCAGCAGGGCACCGAACAGCACGAACAGGAACACGAAGCTGGTGGAGACGCCGAGGGCGATGCCGAACACCCCCTCGGTGGTGATCCACTGGTGGTTGGCCAGCGCGGTGAAGCTCACCCCGCGGTGAGCCAGCAAGCCCGGCATCCAGGGCCCCGCCAGGCTGTAGGCGAGAAATACCAGGGCGATCACCGCCAGCGCCGGCCCCAAGGCGCGGCGGGCGGCTTCCAGCAGCAGCGGGATGCCGATGCAGGCGGTCACCAAATCGGCGGTGGTGAGGTTGCCCGGCCGCTGGGCCAGCGCCTCGTACATCACGAACAAATAGGAAGCGGCGCCGGCGGCCACCAGCCCGAGCGCCAGATCGCCGAGCGGCACCCGGTCGCGCGGCGAGCGGCGAAAGGCCGGGAACACCAGATAGGCCAGCAGCAGGGCGAAGGTGAGGTGAATGGCACGGGTCTCGGTGTCATTGAGTACGCCGAAGCCCAGCATGAAGGGCAGCGGCGAGGCGATCCAGAGCTGGAACAGCGACCAGGCGAGCGCCAGGGTGGTGATGCACCCACCCATGATGCCGAGCGGCAGACGCGCCCCCACATCCTGGGCGATCAGTTCCTCGGTAGAGAGTTGTTTATCTTGCATAGGGGTTAACTTGTGCCAACGAGTACAACGACACGACACCCGCTGCCACGGGCTGCGGCAGGCGGGTGTCGAAGAGAGTGACAGCGGCCCTTGGGCCCGCTATCAGAGCCAGCCGCGCTCTTTGTAGTAGCGGGCAGCCCCTTCATGCAGCGGGGCGGAGAGACCCACCTTGATCATGTCGGCCTCTTTCAGGTCGGCGAAGGCCGGGTGCAGCCGCTTGAAACGATCCAGGTTGTCGAACACCGACTTCACCAGTTGATAGACCACTTCCGGATCGGCCTTGGCACTGGTGGAGAGCACTGCCTTGCCGCCGATGGACGGGGTCGGCTGGTCGCTGCCCTTGTAGATGCCGCCCGGGATCTCGGCCTTGCTGTAGTAGCTCTTCTCGGCCAGCAGCTTGTCGATGTCGGCACCGGTGACCGGGACCAGCACGGCGTCGGTAGTGGTGGAGGCTTCCTGGATCGCGCCATTGGGGTGGCCGACGAAGTAGCTCATGGCGTCGATGTTGTTGTCGCCGAGCGCTGAGGCCTGCTCGGCCGGCTTGAGCTCGGAGACCAGGCCGAAGTCGCCCTTCTTCCAGCCCTTCACCGCCATGATCTCTTCGAAGGTGTCGCGCTGGCCGGAGCCAGGGTTGCCGATGTTGACCCGCTTGCCCTTGAGATCGTCGAAACCGGCGATCTTGGCGTCCTTGCGGGCCAGGATGGTGAACACCTCGCTCTGCAGGGAGAAGACGGCGCGCATGTCGTCCATGGCCCCCTCGGCCTGGAACGGCGGCAGCCCCTTCATCGCCTTGTACTGATGGTCGGACTGCATGATGCCGAAGTTGAATTCACCGCTGCGGATGCCGTTGACGTTGGCCACCCCGCCACCGCTGGCCGGGGCGTTGCACTTGATCTGGTGATCGGCGGCGCCGCGATTGAGGAAGCGGCAGATGGACTGGCCCGCCACGTAGTAGACACCGGTCTGACCGCCGGTGCCTATGGTCACGAAGCGCTCCTGCGCCTGCACCGGGCCACCAAACGAGACGCCGGCCAGGACAGCCGACAGGGCACACGCCAGGGATAATCCTTTCATGTTGTTCATCCTTTTTGATTGATTCAGCTCGCCCGTTCCACGGGCGAATGCCGGACAAACCACCGTTCTGCGCCGGCGGTTGCCCATGACCTCGATATGAGGAAGCGGGTGAACGGCGAACGTTCCCCAAAAAGCCACCAGCATCCTGTGGTGAGACAGTCGGCTTCATGCCAACCGAAGATAATTGGCCCCGAGGGGGCCAATTAAAGAGTCATAACGGCTTCGATTAAGCACACGGCGCCAACATAAATCAAACAAAAACACAAAATGATGGATATGGATGACGAGAAATTTGAAGCCGATCATTAATTTGCTGATCAGAGATTAATTGGATGTGCTACCGGTCGGCAGACAGAGTGGGAGGGGGGAGATTCTTTTGCAGCCCTTGACTGGCAAGGGCTGCAACTGTGGTGACTTATGCTTGTGGCTTGGCCAGATCCAGAATAAACGCGAACTCCAGCGCAATATCCTCGTAGGCTTTGAAGCGACCCGACTTGCCGCCGTGGCCGGCGTCCATGTCGGTGCTCAGCAACAACTTGTTATCATCGGTCTTCAGCTCGCGCAGCTTGGCGACCCACTTGGCCGGCTCCCAGTACTGCACCTGGGAGTCGTGCAGGCCGGTGGTCACCAGCAGGTTGGGATAGGCCTGCGCCTTGACCTGATCGTAGGGGCTGTAGGCCTTCATGTAGTCGTAGTAGCGCTTCTGGTTCGGGTTGCCCCACTCGTCGTACTCCCCGGTGGTGAGGGGAATGGACTCGTCCAGCATGGTGGTCACCACGTCGACGAACGGCACCTGGGCCACCACGCCGCGATAGAGCTGGGGCGCCTGATTGATGACGGCCCCCATCAGCAGGCCGCCGGCGCTGCCGCCCATGGCGTAGACCTGATCCTTGGCGCCATAGCCCTGCGCCACCAGCGCCTCGGTCACGTCGATGAAGTCGTTGAAGGTGTTCTGCTTTTTCAGCAGCTTGCCATCTTCATACCAGTGACGCCCCAGCTCCTCGCCGCCACGGATGTGGGCGATGGCGTAGACGAAGCCGCGGTCCAGCAGGCTCAGCCGGGCACTGCTGAAGTCCGGGTCCATGCTGGCACCGTAGGAGCCGTAGCCGTAGACCAGCAGCGGATTGGTGTGCGCGCCGGCCCCCGCTTGCTTGAACTTGTCCTTGCGATAGACCAGCGACACCGGCAGGGCCACGCCGTCACGGGCGGTGATCCAGAGCCGCTCGCTGGCATACTGGTCGGCCTTGAAGCCTGCCACCGGCTGCTGCTTGAGCAGGGTGCGCTTGCCGCTGTTCAGATCGAGCTCGTAGGTGGACGAGGGAGTGGTCATGGAGGAGTAGCCATAGCGCAGCGCGCTGGTATCCGGCTCCGGGTTGTAGGCGAGCCAGGTGACATAGGCCGGATCGTCGAAGGCAATCTCCTTCTGCTCGCCGCTCTGCCAGTTGACCTGGCGCAGCCGGGTCAGCCCCTGACTGCGCTCCTCCAGCACCAGCCACTCCTTGAACAGGGCGTAGCTCTCCAGCAGCACATCCGGATTGGGGGCGATCACCGCCTTCCAGCGATCCACCGGGCTCTCCTTGGTCTCGTAGAGGCCGAAGTTCTTGCCGTCCTTGTTGGAACGCACATAGAAGCGGCCGCGGTAGTGATCCAGGCTGTATTCGTGATCCACCTGGCGCGGCAGGAACAGCCGTGGCGCCTGGGTCGGCACGTTGGCATCGATGAGGCGCGCCTCGCCTGAGGTGGTGCTGGAGAGGGCGATGACGATGAAATCTTCCGAGGTGGTGGCGTAGAGGCTCACATAGAAGGAGTCGTCCTTCTCCTCATAGACCAGCTGATCCTTGGCTGGATCCGTGCCCAGCTCGTGGCGATAGACCTGATAGGGCAGCAGCGTCTTGGGGTGCTTGCGCACGTAGAACACCGTCTTGCTGTCATTGGCCCACACCAGATTGCCGGAGGTGTTCTCCAGCGTGTCGGCGGCCCATTTGCCGCTCTCCAGATCGAGGAACTGGATCTGGTACTGACGGCGGGAGAGAAAATCTTCCGCCACCGCCAGCCAGCGGTTGTTGCGGCTCACCTCGAGCGCCCCCAGGGCGTAGAACTCGTGGCCTTCGGCACGCAGGTTGCCGTCCAGCAGCAGGCTTGCAGCCTCTTCACCCAGCTTGCTGCGCGAATAGATGGCGTACTCCTTGCCCGGCTCGTAGCGGGTCTGGTAGCGATAGCCGTTTTTCACGTAGGGCACCGACTCGTCCTGCTGCGGAATGCGGGCCACCATCTCCTGATAGAGCTGGTCGCGCAGCGGCTTGATCGGTTTGAGCATGGCGTCGGTGTAGGCGTTTTCGGCCTCGAGGTAGGCCAGCACTTCGGGTTTCTGGCGCTCGTCATCGCGCAGCCAGTAATAGTTGTCGACCCGGGTATCCCCGTGTTTCTTGATGGCGTGAGGGTGTTTGGTGGCCACGGGAGGCTGGATCAGGGTGTCGCTTGTGGGCATGGCGGACTCATCATTGGCATATGAACAGGGAACGGCGGCCAGACAAGCCAGCAGCAGAAGCCCTCGGGAAAAGGTGAACATGTCGCATCCTTTGCGCTGTAAAAGGGTTGGCGGACCTGAGCCTTGGCTCCTTGGACAGGGGATCAATCTGCCCCTTGTCGCCTTCAGTTGCAAGTTCTCCCGCGCCCTGATGTAAAAGGGCCGCCATCTCGCGATGGCGGCCCCCATACCTGACCGTGAGCGACACTAGCTCGCTCAGGTGTGCCTCACATGATGGAAGTGTGTCTGCTCACGGCCAGTTTTCATCAGCCGGGGTAGCTCGACCAGACCTTGGTCGTGCCCTCGTTGCTGATACTCAGCACCTGATAGGGCTGACCCGGAATATCCATGCCCGGCGCACTCTGGGGCATGCCCGGAATGGTCAGGCCGCGGATCGCCGGTTTTTCCTTGAGCAGCTTCTGCACGTCGGCGGCGGGTACATGCCCCTCCACCACATAGCCGTTCACCACCCCGGTGTGGCAGGAAGCCAGCTGCGGAGTGATGCCGTACTGCTGCTTGACCGGTTCAAGCTGCTCGGTTTCGACGACCTTGACCTCAAAGCCGTTCTCTTCCATGTGCTTGATCCAGGTCTTGCAGCAGCCGCAATACTGGGACTTGTAGACGGTCATCTGCTCGGTTGCCAGAGCAGAAAAACTGACGGTACCGGCCAGCACGGCCAATAACAGGGACTTGTACATAACTCACCTCGGATAAGAAGAAATGCCCAAAAAAACGGGGGACTCGACTCAACCGAGATGACGGGGCGGACGCTCCAGCCGGTCGGTCGGAACATCCGGCATGAACTGGGAGGGGGAGATGAAATCCGGGGTATCGGGTTCCAGCATGGCAACCGTCAGGCTGTCGCCGGTGAGCACCGTCATGGCGAGCGCCGAGGTGAAGCTGCCGCAGGGCATGGCCTTCTCCAGGGTACGTTCGCTCTGGCTGCAATGGGGCGTCAGGGTACAGAGATCGGTCGCCGCCCGGCTGCCAAACGACATCAGCACCATCAGCAGACTCCACAGGGGGAGCCAGCGGCGGGCGCGAGCGAGTTGGCGACGGGTCAGAACCATGAGACGACTCATTGACGAAAGGTGGCCTATGGTAACCCTTGGCCCAGGGGGAGGGTCAAGCCCTCCCCCTCTTCCAGTCAGCCACCATCAAGGTTGCTGACGGGTGGCCGCCAGCACGATCTCGCGCACGCAGACATTGGCCGGCTGGCTCCATACATAGAGCACGGCGTCGGCGATCACCTCAGGCGCAATGACGCCCCCCATCTGATCCTTCCAGTCGTGGTAGCCGGCCTTGATGCTCTCGTCCGTGGTGTGGCTGAGCAGCTCGGTCTCCACCGCGCCCGGGGCTATGGTCACCATCCGCACGCCGACATCGGCCACCTCTTCCCGGATGTTCTCGGTCAGGGCGTGCACCGCGAACTTGGTGGCGCAGTAGGCGGCATGGTTCGGGAAAGTCTTGCGACCGGCGATGGAGCTGATGTTGATGATGGTGCCGCTGCAGCGGGCCTTCATGCCGGCCAGCACGGCGTGAACACCGTTCAACACCCCCATCACGTTGATGTTGAGCATCTGCTGCCACTCCGCCGGGTCCTGCACATCGGCCTGTCCCAGCAGCATGACGCCGGCATTGTTGACCAGACAGCCAACCGGGCCGAATTGCGCCTCGGCCTGCTGGATGGCGGCCTTCATGGCGGCGGTGTCGGTCACATCGACCCCGATGCAGAGGGTATCGGGCAGCGCCAGCGCCTGCATGGGCTCGACCCGGCGGGCCAGCAGCAGCAGCGGATGGCCGGCGGCGGAGAAGGCGCGGGCAATGGCGGCACCGATCCCGGCGGAGGCACCGGTGATCACGACGAGAGGTTTGGACATGATGTTTTCCTTCTGATTCAAGAGTCGGTTTGAGCAAACAAGCGGCTGGCCAGCACGGAACGGGATCACTATAGTCACTGCATCCATCAGTGATAAATATTGTTTTCCGCTGGTTATCATCTGAAAAAACTATGGTTGGGCTTATGCTGGATCTGAGACTGCTGCGCTTCTTCATCGCCATCTATGAAGAGAAGAACATCACGGCGGCGGCCGAACGCTGCCACGTCAGCCAGCCCTCCCTCTCGGCGGGGCTGCGCCAGCTGGAAGAGACCCTGGGTGACAGCCTGTTCATCCGGGGCAAGAAGGGGGTGGCGGCCAGGGATCAGGCCCATTACCTCTATCCCCACGCGGTCAAGCTGGTGGAAGAGGCGCGCCGGCTGCCGGCGCTGTTTCGCCAGAAGGCGACGCGTGCGCGGCTCAACATGGCCATCATGCCGGACCTGAGCCGGCGGCGGGTGGCGGGATTGCTGCAGCAGGTGCAGGCTGTGCTGCCCGAGCTGGATCTCACCCTCTCCGATTACGGGACGCCTGCCGACTGTCGGCTGACCCTGGATGCCCTGCGCCGCGAAGACGAGATCTTCCTGCCGCTGTGGGAGGAGGATTATGTCTTGTGCGTGCGAAGCGACCATCCCCTCGCCAGCCGCCAGCAACTCGAGTTGGCCGAGCTGCAACATTATGATTTTATTGAGTGCCCTCCCTGCGAAGCCCATCAGCAGACCATAGGTCTGCTGGCCTGTGACCGGCTCACCCTCAATCTGGTGGCCAAGGCCGAGAGCAAGGGGCTGGTGATGGCGCTGGTGCTGGCCGGGGTCGGCATCAGCTTTCTGCCGGACGGGCTGGTGGAAGACGAAGCGGGTCTGTGCACCGTGCCGGTGCGCGGGCCACGGATGTTCCGGCGCATCGGCCTCTGCTATCCCGCCCACCAGACCCTCAATCCGGCGCTGCGCGAGCTGATCCCGGAGCTGGCGAGCCATGGCGCTTCTTGATAACGTCGCTGCTCAATGCATCTTTTTTTTTCGCCGGTCGCTTGCACCGGTATTTGGCCCCTCTTCAGATCAGGAACCCATGAAACGCATTCTGGTTATCTTTTCACACCCGGCGCTGCAGAGCTCCCGGGCCAACAAACAGCTGCTGCAGGCCATCGACGGCCTGGAGGGCGTCACCCTGCACGACCTCTACCAGCACTACCCCAACATGTTCATCAACGTGAAGCGGGAGCAGGCCCTGCTGTCTGAACACGACATCATCGTGTTCCAGCACCCCTTCTACTGGTACTCCTGCCCCGCCATCATGAAGGAGTGGATGGATCTGGTGCTGGAGTATGGCTACGCCTACGGCCCGGAAGCCCACGCCCTCAACGGCAAGCAGTGGCTGTCGGCCATCACCACCGGCGGCGCCCCCGAGTCTTATTGCAGCGAGGGCTACAACCAGCGCCCGCTGCTCGACTTTCTGCTGCCGTTCCGGCAGACGGCCCAGCTGTGCGGCATGAGCTGGCTGCCGCCATTCGTGCTGCACTCCTTTCACAAGATCCGGGATCAGGAGGCGCTGCGCCGCTGCGGCCAGGACTATCGCCAGCTGCTGTGTGCCCTGCGCGACGAACAGCTGACCCCGGCCCAGCTTGCCGGCAGCCCCTATCTGCGCGACCTGCTGGAGGTACTCTCATGACCCGCTCTCGATCCGGGCGACGGCCCGGCCTGCCGACATCGGTCTCCACCACAGTGCGGAGGATCCGCTGATGGGACATGGTTTGCTGTTCGATGCCTTCATCTACCTCTCCGCCGCGGTGATCGCGGTGCCACTGGCCAAGCGCTGGGGGCTGGGCTCCGTGCTCGGTTACCTGCTGGCGGGCATCATCATAGGTCCCTTCCTGCTGGGGCTGGTGGGTGAACAGAAGGATGTGATGCACTTCGCCGAGTTCGGGGTAGTGCTGATGCTGTTTCTGGTCGGGCTGGAGCTCAGGCCGGCGCTGCTGTGGCAGCTGAAGGGGCCCATTCTCGGCACCGGCGGGCTGCAGGTGCTGCTGACCACGGCCGCCCTCACCGGTGTGGCCCACCTCATCGGCCTGCCCTGGCAGCAGGGGCTGGCCATCGGCCTCATCCTGGCGCTCTCCTCCACCGCCATCGTGCTGCAGAGCCTGCAGGAGCGCAAACTGATGCAGAGCGAGAGCGGCCGCTCCGCCTTCGCCGTGCTGCTGTTCCAGGACATCGCCGTCATCCCCATCCTGGCGATCCTGCCGCTGCTGGCCATCGCGCCGGTGGCCAGCAGCGGCAGCTCGGAGCTGGCCGGCTGGCAACACGGCCTGCTGGTGGTGGCTGCCATCTCGGGCATAGTGCTGGGTGGTCATTACCTGATGCGACCGGTGTTTCGCGCCATCGCCCAGTCCCACATGCGGGAGATCTTCGTCGCCGCCGCCCTGCTGCTGGTGATCGCCATCGCCGTGTTGATGGAATCGGTCGGCCTCTCCCCCGCTCTAGGCTCCTTCCTCGCCGGCGTGGTGCTGGCGGACAGCGAATATCGCCACGAGCTGGAAGCGGACATAGAGCCGTTCAAGGGGCTGCTGCTCGGCCTCTTCTTCATGTCGGTGGGCGCCGGCATCAACTTCGGGCTCTTTGCCGAGCACCCGCTGCTGATCCCGGCCCTGGTGGTCGGCCTGATGGTGCTCAAGTGGCTGGTACTGATGGCACTCGGCTTTGCCATTCGCATCTCGCCGAGTCAGCGCTGGACCTTCGGGCTGGCGCTGGCCCAGGGCGGGGAGTTCGCCTTCGTGCTGTTCTCGTTCGCCGCCCAGAACAAGGTGCTGCCGGGGGATACCATCGCCCTGCTGACCCTGGTGGTGGCGCTCTCCATGGCGCTGACGCCGCTGCTGTTGATCCTCAACGATCGGGTGCTCCAGCCCTGGTTCGACTATCGCAACCAGAGTGAATTGCCGCAGCACGAGCAGCCGGAGCTGGTGGAGCACCCGGTCATCATCGCCGGCTTCGGCCGTTTCGGTCAGATCGTGGGCCGTCTGCTGCACGGCCACGGCATCGGTACCACCATCCTCGAGCAGGATGCCAGCCAGATCGAGATGCTGCGCAAGTATGGCTATCAGGTGTTCTATGGCGATGCCAGCCGGCTTGACCTGCTGCACGCCGCCGGCGCCCACAAGGCCAAGCTGCTGGTGCTCTCCATCAACGATCCGGCCACGTCACTCGAAGTGATTGAAATGGTGAAGAAACACTTCCCGCACCTTAAGATACTGGCGCGAGCCCAGGATCGTCCCCACGCTCACGAGATCCTGCGCCAGGGCGTGGGCAGCGTGTACCGGGAAACCCTGGGTTCTGCCGTGGATCTGGGGGTAGAAGCCCTGACCCAGCTCGGCTTTCGGGCCAACCAGGCCTGGCGGGCCGGCCAGACCTTCAAGCAGCACGACAACTGGCTGCTGCGGGAACAGGTCAACTACCTGGACGACGAACACACCTATATCAACAAGAGCCTGCAATACCGGGACATCCTCTCCGATCTGCTGCAAGACGATCAGGAAGGACAGGAGCGCATTCACGCTCACAACTGGAACAGCGGTCTGCCCGACAACGACAAGGAAGCAATATGATTGCCTATTACCCCATGCTCAAACACCTGCACATGACGCTGGCGCTGGTCAGCGTGCTGCTGTTCCTCTATCGCTGGCTGCTGGCCCTGGGGGGCAGTGCCCGTCTGCAGCAGAAGTGGCTGAAGATCCTGCCCCATGTCAACGACACCTTCCTGCTGCTGTTCGGGGTGCTGCTGGCGGTGACCCTGCAGATGAGCCCGGGCCAACAACCCTGGCTGATGGCCAAGCTGATCGCTCTGGTGGTTTACATCGGCCTCGGCGTCATGGCACTCAAGCGCCCTGCGCGCAGCCAGAAGCTGGTGGCCGGCCTCGCTGCCCTGGCGGTATTTGGCTACATGGTGGGCGCCGCCATCACCAAATCCGCCTTGTCCTGGCTGGCCTGATCCTGCCAAAAAATACCTGCCTGGTGGAGGGGGGCCATCCCCTCCACATCATATTCTGCGTTTCCCCGTCATTTCTATTTTTTCCTCTCCCCCAAATCCGTAAGACAGCACTTTCATTTGGTGATTTTTCATCATTTTCAAGCCTCGATTGCTGCCCAAAATGATGGCAATTATGTTTAGGATCATGTGGTTAGCTTGGTTTGTATGAAAATGGCGACAGTTGTCGCAGCAAAACTTGCGACATAGACTGTCGCAAGGCATGGCTAGGATACACTCAACGCTAAACCAGTGAAGGCATGCACCATGAGTAAGAAGCTGTTACGACAACTGACCTTGGCGCGTTGCATCCCGCACCGCCCTTACAAGCTGACCGCCAGCCAACTCCAGGTAAAACTGGAAGAAGAAGGCATCCATGTCAGTCTGCGTACCGTGCAACGGGACCTGGAAGAGATGTCCGGCATGGGGTTGTTCGATCTCACCTCGGATGAACGCAGCAAACCACACGGCTGGTGCTTCGAGCGCCATGGCCTCAATGATTTTGCCAACATCATGCCGCTCTCCTTGGCCGTCGCGCTGAAAACCTGGAGCGACCAGGCCAGCCAGCTGTTGCCGGCCAGCGTACTGACCGAACTGAACCCCTTGGTCGACAAGGCCAGCCAGGTGATCCGCGACAGCCAGAGCGAACTGGCTGAACGTTGGCTCGAGAGCGTGCACCAGTCACCGCGTCCTTTTGCCGGCAACCCGGAAATCCGCCGCAGCACGCTGATCCGCGATGCATTGTGGCGCGGTCGCAAGTTCAGTGCCGAGATCCAGCGGGTCATCAAGGAGCGCACTGTATGGCTCTGCTACGACCGCATCAATCCGCTCGGCATCCTGAACCAGGCGGAAGGACCGACCCTCCTCTGCACTCTGTCCGAACTGGATCCCAAGGTCTACGGTATCCCGTTCGATCACATCAAGAACGTGGAGCTGACCAACTTCAGCGCGACCCAGCCGAAGGATTTCAATATCCAGAAACTGATCCGCGATCAGGGGTATCAGGATGTCAGCGGACCGATCCGCTTCGTCGGTCGCATCGATGCCAACTGTCCGACCCTGGTCGACGGCCAGATCCCCGGCCACAATCCGCGCATGACTCGCTACGACAAGCGCAGTGTGGTGGTGGAAACCGAGGTGCAGGACACCCCCGAGTTCCGTACCTGGCTCAACAACATGAGCGGGAACCTGGAAGTGCTGGCGCCTGAATCCTTGCGCAAGGCATATCCGACACCGGGTAGCCGCGTCAGCTGACCACCGCAGAAAAAGCCGGGCCAAGCCCGGCTTTTTGTATTCTTTTTGAGCATATTTATTCAACTAATTTTTAAGTCTTGCCCACCGAATTGAGCCTGCTTGTACCATCGTTTTCGCCCCGTTTTTGCGTGTAAGAGATCCGCCATGGCAGCTGTAAGAGGCCACTGTGTCGAACCGTACGCGAAGCCATCTTTGAATCCACATGCTTTCCCATGAAACAAACTAATACTATGATTTATATAACTTTATCTCTATAGCATTGGTCATTAATCCGTTATCGTCACGCCAATAACGCCGGGACCTCCCTTGTTCCGCCCCCTGGTTCCCTTAATATGGGTCTCACAAGGACGGAGCTGGTTCGGCAGGATGCGGAAACAGCGCATAAGCAGGGAATAAACCACAGGGTGTGGGCAAGGAACACCTCAGGATGAGGCCGGTAACCAGGATGGTTATCAAACGGAATGCAGGACACCACGGGACGTGGTTGTGGACACCTCGGGATGAGGCAGAGCAAACAGGATGATTGCTCTTCAGGAAGAATATGGACCTCGCAGGAAGCGAGCAGGACGGCTCCAGGATGAAGCGAGACAACCCGGATGGTTGTCTGTCAGGATGACGCAAGGAACACCACGGGATGTGGTAACGGACACCTCCAGGATGGAGAGAGTGCAGCAATTAGGAGCGATTGCCAGGCTAGGATGGCCACAGGACACCTCAACGGATTGGGAAGGGGATATTCCGAAGGATCAGGATAAAGTCAGGGATTGCAGGGAGCGTTGCAGTTCATGGACTGGACTAGATGACTTGAGGGGACGGCTGCTGCCGTCCCCTTTTCTTTATGTGCATTTTGTACCAAAACGGGTCAATGACATGGGATTCTATTCGCTGCCACAGCACATCCTGTGTGCTCTAGAATCCCCTCAATCTGGGTACCATTGTCAGCCAGAATACTCCCTCCCTCACCTCCTACACTTCGTGAACGCGGCTCTGGGTTGGTGCTGCAGGGCGTGGTCAAGTAACCACCCGCAAAGCTCCCCCTCCATTTGCTCAGACCTTCTTAAAGGTGCTTCAACCGGAAGGCTCCCAGTGTAAAGCTGGCTCATTGCCAGCGACCACATACCCGCCGGAAACACAGGATGGAATGGACCCACCCCGACATGACCACCGTCTGGCTCTGCGTGTTTTACTGAGTCGCGTGAGGCAAAAGAGGCTATTCGGGGGACATGAGTGCGGTGTCGGAAACGAAAAAAAGCCCAGTCTTTCGACTGGGCTTCTTAAGTAGTGGCGGAGCGGACGGGACTCGAACCCGCGACCCCCGGCGTGACAGGCCGGTATTCTAACCGACTGAACTACCGCTCCGCTGTCTGGTTAGCTTTTTGCTAAATTGTCTGCCGCTTCATTGAGGTGTCATCCTCGCAGCCGGTCATGTGTTTTCACATCACCGTTTAATTGGGTGCCTGGCAGTGTCCTACTCTCGCATGGCGAATGCCACACTACCATCGGCGCTACCGCGTTTCACTTCTGAGTTCGGCATGGGATCAGGTGGTTCCACGGCGCTATGGCCGCCAGGCAAATTCTTCAATCTCGGAAAGCTGACGTGAATAACGAACTGCCTGTTGGCTTCGCTATCACTGAATTAGTAGTTCACTCATTCGCTACAAGGCCCAGAACACTTCTTGGGTGTTGTATGGTTAAGCCTCACGGGTAATTAGTATGGGTTA
>NZ_JASCAS010000006.1:0-133381 GCF_029967615.1 Aeromonas sp. V90_14
ACTGCCAGGCACCCAACACGAGAAACCCCGCTCATCTGAGCGGGGTTTTTTATTGTCTGAAATTCGTCTTGTCTCACCCCTGATATGCGCCTTTGGATGGAGAGCCTGTACTGCTTTCCACCCTGTTGTTCACTCGGCTCTCTCGTGCCGAAACCCGGCGTCAGGCCTGCAATTAGGGTTGTATCTGCCTCATAACTCGGTAGAGTAAAGGCATCTTGGGTTGGCCCGTACTCTCTCATGCTGGTTTCTTTAGTACGGATGCAACTTGGCCTGCTTTTATCAACCTTACGTCAGTGGTATCGATATGGAACAAGTAAACAAGTCCACCTTCAGCGATGTACTGGAATATGTGCGTATGTCCCGTCGTCAGAACAAACTCAAGCGTGAAATTGCGGACAACGAGAAGAAGGTCCGTGACAACCAGAAGCGGGTGCTGCTGCTCGACAACCTGAGCGATTACATCAAACCGGGTATGAGCATCGATGAGGTGCAAGCCATCATCGCCAACATGCGGGCTGATTATGAAGAGCGTGTGGACGACCACATCATCAAGAATGCCGAGCTGTCCAAAGAGCGTAAAGAGTTGAGCACCAAGCTCAAGGCAATGAGCTCCAGCAAATAAGCCTGCTCACTGTCTTCTCAAAACACCGGCCATAGGCCGGTGTTTTGCTTTCTGTCATCAGCTCGGATCTCTCACTGCGCTGCAACAATCGGCTCCCCTTTTTATGATCGCCCTGTTACCATCACTACAAAGCGGTCAATAGTTTTCAAGCCATTGACTTGAAACGACTAAGCTTGAGTGAAACACAATAAATTGCGCAACCATGGTGGGGCTGATATGGGCGCATCAGAACAGACGGATTTGAACAAAGTGGCATCTCAGGATTCATCTGTCCCAAGCGCGGACGGCAAATACAAGCGCAAGCGTCGTTCCTGGTGGCGCTGGTTGTTCTGCTTTTTCTTTTTGCTGTGCCTGGCTGCGGTGATTGCTCTGGTCGGTTATGAGATGCAGACTTCCCGCCTGCAGTCGCAGGAGATCTCCCGCTATGCGGCCAAGCTGACCTATCAAGTCGAACCGGGCCCCAGCAAGCAGATTGCCTTCCCCGAAGACGGCCCCTTCGACAAGCGGCTCGGTTATGTACTGTTGCCCATGATGCAGGAACGCTTGCTGCAGCGCGGTTATCAGGTCAGCGAGCAGGTACATTTCTCCGACGCCTTGTATGACTATGCCAGTCGTGGCTTTTTCGTGCCTTATACCGAGAAGGTGCAGGCCGGTCTGACTCTGCACGACTGTCGGGCGGAACCCTTCTATCAATTCAAGTATCCGACCCACTATTACCCGGATTTTGCCTCCATTCCGCCGCTGGTGATCCAGTCGCTCCTGTTCATCGAGAACCGCGACCTGCTCAGCAATGAGCAGCCGTTGGCCAACCCGGCCGTGGATTGGCCCCGTTTTGCCAAGGCGGCCATGTCGCAGGTCGGCAAGGCGCTTGATATGCAGGATCAATCGGCCGGCGGCAGCACGCTGGCAACTCAGGTCGAGAAGTATCGCCACTCGCCGGATGGCCTGACGCTGTCACCCACCGAGAAGATCCGCCAGATGGCGTCCGCCAGTGTGCGGGCCTACCGGTTGGGGCCCAAGACGCTGGAGGCGCGCAAGCTGGTCGCCTGGGCCTATCTCAACTCGGTGCCGCTCTCTGCAGCGCCCGGCTATGGGGAGGTGCACGGCCTGGGGGATGGTCTCTGGGTATGGTTTGGCGCCAATGTGGATGAGGTAAATCGGCTGCTGGACCCTGCGCGCAACCAGGATGCCTCGCTGGCGGAGCAGGGCCTGGCGCTGCGCCAGGTGGTCTCGCTGATGATTGCCCATCGCCGACCCTCCTACTATCTGGCGCAGGGGCGTGATGCACTGGCGACCCTGACCGACAGCTATCTGCGGCTGTTCGTACAGGAGGGGATGATCACGCCGCCGCTGATGGAAGCCGCGCTGAAGGCCAAGATCTCGTTCCGTGATTTCCTGCAGTCCCCGGCGGTGACCAAGGTCAACAACAACAAGGGCCTGCAAGTTGCCCGCACCCGTCTGAGCCGTCAGCTCGGGGTGCAGCTCTACGATCTGGACCGACTCGATCTGACGGCCGATACCAGCCTCAACATGCCGCTGCAAAACGAGGTCTCTCGCTATCTGCAGCAGCTGGCCGATCCGACGTTTGCAGCCCAGGTTGGGCTGTTTGGTGAGCGCCTGCTCTCGCCGGAGAAGACGGGAGACGTGAAGTACAGCTTCACGCTGTTCGAGAAGTCCCCGCAGGGCTTCAAGGTGCGGGTGCAGACCGACAACACGGATCAGCCGTTCGACATCAACGAGGGCAGCAAGCTGGAGCTGGGGTCAACCGCCAAGCTGCGGGTGCTGACCACCTACCTGGAGATCGTCTCCGAGCTGCATGACAACTACGCGGGCATGTCGGTCGAGAGCCTGCGCAAGATAGAGGTATCGGAGCAGGACAACATCAGCCGCTGGGCCGTCTCCTACCTGATGACTGCCAAGGACAAGAGTCTGCCCCCCATGCTGGAGGCGGCGCTCGATCGCAAATACTCCGCCAGCCCGAACGAGGGATTCTTCACCGGCGGCGGCATGCACACCTTCAACAACTTCCGACGTG
This sequence comes from Aeromonas sp. V90_14, assembly GCF_029967615.1. Taxonomy (NCBI): domain Bacteria; kingdom Pseudomonadati; phylum Pseudomonadota; class Gammaproteobacteria; order Aeromonadales; family Aeromonadaceae; genus Aeromonas; species Aeromonas sp. V90_14. Next base: position 2,658 of record NZ_JASCAS010000006.1, read on the forward strand.
AGGACAATGGCCGCATTCCGGCCATTCGCGACGCGCTGCGTGAATCCATCAATCTGCCCTTCGTGCGCCTGATGCGTGACATCGTCCGCTACAGCCTCTACCGGGAGGGCAACCGTGCCCAGTTGCTCAAGGATGACAAGGATCCGCGCCGTACCGAGTATCTGGCCAAGTTTGCGGATAAAGAGGGGCAGACCTATCTGCTGCGCTTCTGGCGCAAATACCGTGGCAAGACTGCGGATGAACAGCTTGATACCTTCCTGGATGGTCTCAAGCCCAGCGCCGTGCGCCTGGCAGCCGTACATCGCTACCTGATGCCGGATGCGTCGCAGGAGACGTTCGCTGCCTTCCTGGCGAAGCGCCTGCCGCGGGAGAAACTGAGCGATCGTCGTATCGAGCAGCTCTATACCAGCTATGGTCCCGGCAAGTATTCGCTGCCGGATCAAGGCTATATCGCCCGGGTGCACCCGCTGGAGCTGTGGCTGCTCTCCTATCTCAAGGAGTTCGACAAGGCGACTTTCGCCGATGCCGTCGAGGCGAGCCGGGACGAGCGGCAGGAGGTCTACAGCTGGCTGTTCAAGACCCGCCACCGTAGCGCCCGCGACAGCCGGATCCGCACCATGCTGGAGGTCGAGGCCTTCCTCGACATCCATCAACGCTGGGCCAGACTGGGCTACCCGTTCGATCACCTGGTGCCGTCGCTGGCAACGGCCCTGGGCAGCTCGGGCGATCGCCCTGCTGCGTTGGCCGAGCTGATGGGGATCATCCAGAACGGCGGCATTCGTGCGCCGACCCTGCGCATCGAGCATCTGTCGTTTGCCAAGGGCACGCCGTTCGAAACCGAGTTCCAGCCGGCGCAGACCGAGGGGACCCGGGTGCTGCCGGTCGAGGTGGCCACCGCGCTGCGCAACGCGCTGTCGAAGGTGGTGGAAGGGGGCACGGCCAGACGTATTGCCGGTGCCTTCGCCCTGCCGGACGGTACCGTGCTGCAGATGGGAGGCAAGACGGGGACGGGTGACAACCGGATTGAAACGGTCGGTCGCTACGGCAACGTGACCAGTTCGCTGGCTCGCAACCGGACCGCCACCTTCGTCTTCTATCTGGGAGAGGATCACTTCGGCACCCTGACGGCCTATGTGCCGGGCAGCCAGTCCGACAAGTTCCGCTTCACCTCGGCCCTGCCGGTGCAGGTGCTCAAGGGGATGGCACCGCTGCTGATGCCGTATCTGCAGCCAGGCACTCACACCCAGTGCATGGCGGGCAGCTGACAGCTGCGGCGACACGAAAACGGGGCCATATTGGCCCCGTTTTATTTCGTACTGTTCATCGCCGGTCGGCGAAGGTGAGTCATCACTTACAGCAGATCTTCGATCTCGCCGCGCAGATACTGGTACATCTCGCGATAGGCCACCGGCGGCTTGTTCAGCTCCCGCTCCTTGTTGGCGGAGCGGATCAGCTGGCGCAGCTTCTGGCGGTCCAGTTCGTGGAACTGGGACATCAGCTCGTTGAGGGCGCTGTCACCTTCATTGATCAGCCGCTCACGCCACTGTTCCAGCCGGTGCAGGCGGGCATTCACGGTGGAGTGGCGATTCTTGATGATGGAGAGCGCCTCGACGATGGGCTCCACATCGCGGCTGCGCATCAACCGGCCGATGAACTGCAGGTGGCGACGGAAAGACTCGTCCTTCTTCGGCTTGAGCTTGCGGCCCAGCTCGACCGCTTCGGCCAGCTCTTCATCCAGCGGGATCTTTTCCAGCTCGCTGTGGCTGAGGGAGACGATCTCTTCCCCCATCTTCTGCAAGGCTTCGGCATCGCGCTTGAGCTGGCTTTTGCTGGGGCCCCAGTCTTCCCACTCGTTGTCGTCTTGATATTGACTCATCGGTCTCTTGATTCCTGTCATTCACGTTTGGTGGATATGTTACCAGCTTCTCCCGCTGGGCGCAGGGGTCTGATATGCTTAGCCCCTTTCCTTCCTTCATACAGATGTGAGTTATGGATCAGCAAGACCAAATCCGCCAGGATCAAGCCCATCTTGAAGCCGTAGTTGCCGAGGCCCTGGAGATTGCCAAGGGACTGGGTGCCGGGCTTGCCGAAGTCTCCATCAGCAAGCAGACCGGGCTATCGGTGAACACCCGGGGTTGTGAACTGGAAAGCATCGAATTCAACAAGGACGGGGCGCTCGGCATCGCCGTCTATCGCGATGGCTGCAAGGGTTCCTCCTCCACCACGGATCTGAGCCCGTTGGCCATTCGTGCCGCCGTCGAAGCGGCCATGGAGATTGCCCGGCACACCTCGCCGGATGCCTGCGCCGGTCTGGCTGATGCCGAGCTGCTGGCCTGGGATGCCCCGGATCTGCAACTGTGTCATCCGATCGAGCTGGATCCGCAGCGCGGCATCGAACTGGCCATCGAGTGTGAGCGACTGGCGCTGGGCCGCGATACCCGCATCAAGCACTCCGACGGCGCCGGTTTCTCCAGTCACCTCGGCATCAAGGTGTATGGCAACAGCCATGGCTTCGTCAAAGGCTACGCGGCATCACGCAACTCCCTTAGCTGCGTGCTGATCGGCGAGCAGGACGGCGACATGCAGCGCGATTACGGCTACTCCTCCAGCCGAACCCTGGACGGGCTCTGGAGCCCGCAGCGGATCGCCGACGAGGCGGTAGAGCGCACCCTCTCTCGCCTGGGTGCCCGCAAGATCAGCACTCGCCACGCTCCCGTGCTGTTCCATCCGGATACGGCGGCCGGTCTGTGGGGTCATCTGGTGATGGCCATCAGCGGTGGCAATCTCTACCGCAAGTCGAGCTTTCTGCTGGACAAGTTGGGCAAGCAGATCCTGCCCGAGTGGCTCACCATCCAGGAGTTCCCCCATTTGCTGGGGGGGCTCGCCAGCACCCCGTTCGATGGCGAAGGCGTGCTGACCCGCGACATGGACATAGTGCGCAATGGCGAGCTGATGAGCTGGCTGCTTACCTCCTACTCCGCCCGCAAGCTGGGGCTCACCACCACGGGCCACGCCGGCGGCATCCACAACTGGCAGGTTTCCAGCACCGGTCAGGATTTCAATGGCATGCTCAAGGAGATGGGCACCGGCCTGCTGGTGACCGAACTGATGGGGCAGGGGGTCAACATCGTCAATGGCGACTACTCCCGCGGCGCTGCCGGTTTCTGGGTGGAGAACGGCGAGATAGCCTATCCGGTCGAAGAGATCACCATCGCCGGCAATCTGGCCGAGATGTTCAGCCATATCGTGGCGGTGGGCAGCGACGAAGATGAGCGCTCCAGTCTCAAGACTGGCTCGGTGCTGGTCGAGAGCATGAAGCTGGCCGGTCACTGATCCCGGCATCAGCGGATTACCGCCATGAAAAAGGCCCCTCGCACAGCGAGGGGCCTTTTTGTATCGGCGTGCTCAGGGGCGGCAATCAGCCCTTGATGCGCTCGATACGGCCGCCAAGGCCTTGCAGCTTGTGCTCGATGTCTTCGTAGCCACGGTCGATGTGGTAGATGCGATCGACGATGGTGGAGCCTTCGGCGACGAAGCCGGCCAGCACCAGACTGGCGGAGGCGCGCAGATCGGTTGCCATCACCTGGGCACCCTTGAGCTGCTGGGTGTCGCGGCAGATGGCCACATTGCCCTGCAGTTCGATGTCAGCGCCCATCCGTACCAGCTCGGGTACGTGCATGAAGCGGTTCTCGAAGATGGTCTCGGTGACCATGCCAGTGCCCTTGGCCACCGCGTTCAACACGGTGAACTGGGCCTGCATGTCGGTCGGGAAGGCCGGGTAGGGAGCAGTCTTGATGGTGACCGGCTTGAGAGTGCGACCAGTCATGTCGAGGGTGATCCAGTCTTCACCCTTCTCAATCAGGGCGCCAGCCTCTTCCAGCTTGACCAGTACCGCTTCCAGCAGGGTCGGGTCAGTCTTGCGGCAGGTGATCTTGCCGCCGGTGACCGCTGCTCCCACCAGGAAGGTACCGGTTTCGATACGGTCGGGCTGGACGCTGTAGCTGCCGCCATGCAGACGCTCGACACCGTCGATGGTCAGGGTGTCGGTGCCCGCGCCCTGGATCTTGGCGCCCAGCGCGTTGAGGAAGTTGGCCAGATCGACCACTTCCGGCTCGCGCGCGGCGTTTTCGATCACGGTGCGGCCATCAGCCAGGGTGGCGGCCATCATCAGGTTCTCGGTACCGGTGACGGAGACCATGTCCATCAGGATGTGGGCACCCTTCAGGCGGCCGTCGACACGAGCCTTGATGTAACCATCCTCGATGGCAATCTTGGCACCCATCAGCTCCAGGCCGTGCACGTGCAGGTTGACCGGACGGGCACCGATGGCGCAGCCACCGGGCAGGGAGACGTCAGCCGCGCCAAAGCGGGCGGCCAGCGGGCCCAGTGCCAGGATGGAGGCGCGCATGGTCTTCACCAGCTCGTAGGGGGCGACATGGTTGTTCACCGCGCCGGTCAGCACGGTGACGTTGCCGTTCACCTTGGTGGTGGCGCCCAGCATCTCCAGCAGCTTGATGGTGGTGCCCACGTCTTTCAGGCGCGGCACGTTGGAGAGGTGGATCTCCTCATCACACAGCAGGGTGGCGAACAGGATCGGCAGAGCGGCGTTCTTGGCGCCAGAGATGGTCACTTCGCCGTTGAGAGTACAACGACCATCGATCTTGAATTTGTCCATTTACGTTTGATACCAAATCAGGAGGGCAGTAGGAATTTACGTTCGCGTTTCCACTCGGCATCGGTAAAAGCCTTGATGGAGAGTGCGTGAATGGCGTTGCTGGCGATCTTGTCCATCAGCGGGGCATAGATGGCCTGTTGCTTCTTGACCCGGCTCATGCCGTCAAACATGTCGCCGACGGCGATCACTTGGTAGTGACTGCCGTCCCCTTTGACATGGACTTCGGACAATGGCAGAGCCTCGAGGAGTATCGCTTCAATTTCAGAGACTTGCATTATGCGTCCTCAGTTGTGAGCGGGGTTGACTGAAACAATCCGGCCACCCCGTAGAGGTTGGCCAGGGTATAAAAATCAGTGGAGGCGCCCACCAGTTGCGGTGTGGCGCCTCGTGCCAGAGCGGTTTTGGCCCATTTGACCAGCAGGGCAAGCCCTGCCGAATCCAGGGTGGTGACGTCGCCGAGCTCGATCTGGTCTTCCTGCCACCAGTCGGCCCGCCGTTGCCACAACTCAACGACCTGGGCCGCCTGCAGCTCGCCGCTCAGTCTCATTTCTTGAGCACCAGCGGCTTGGCATTGTGGGCGCGCAGCTGGGCGATCACCGCATCGATGCCGTTCTGGCGAATGAGGCCGCCCAGCTCGTTCTGCTTGGCAGAGAGCAGGCTGATCCCTTCGGCGACCATGTCGAAGGCTTTCCACTCGCCGGTCTTGTTGTTCTTGCGCAGCTTGAACTCGAGGAAGATGTCCGGCTTGCCGGCCTCTTTCACGCTGACGTTGACGGCGGTGATGTTGCTGTCACCGGCGGCCTTGCCCGGCTCGACCTTGACGGTCTGCTTGTCGAAATGGGCCAGGGCGTCGGCGTAGGAGCTCACCATGTACTCGGTGAACACCTCGACGAAGGCGTCACGCTGGGCCGGGGTGGTCTGCTTGATCTGGTTGCCGAGCACCTTGTAGGCGGCGAAGCGGTTGTCCACGTAGGGCAGCAGCTCTTCGCGGATGATGACCCGCAGGTGGTCCGGATTGCTCTTCACCTGGGCCTGATCGGCCTTCAGGCGGGCGAAGGTCTGCTTGGCCGCCTGATCCACCAGGGCATAGGGATCGGTGGCATCGGTGGCTTGCGCAGTCAGGGAAAACAGCATGCTGGTCATCAGGCCCAGCAGCAGGGCGATCTTCTTGAACATGGTTACTCCTTACTTGCTGTCTGATTTGGTGTCGGAAGACTGGCTGTAGAGGAACTTGCCAATCAGGTCTTCCAGCACAATGGCGGATTTGGTGTCTTCAATCATGTCGCCATCCTTGAGCATGCTGGTGCCCATCTCCTCATCGGTAAAGCCGGGCATCAGGCCTATGTACTGCTCGCCGAGCAGCCCCGAAGTCAGGATGGAGAGGGTACTGGTCTCGGAGAACTCACCGGCGCTCTTCTGCATCAGCAGAGAGACGATCGGCACCTGGCTCTTGGCGTCCAGAGTGATGTCGCTGACCCGACCGACCACCACGCCGCCCACCTTGACCGGTGAGCGTACTTTCAGGCCGCCGATATTATCGAAATGGGCGCGCAGGGTATAGGTTTCTCCTTCCGGTTTGAAACTCAAACCTGCCACTTGCAGTGCCAACGCCAGAATGGCACCGATGCCGGCCAGCATGAAAGCGCCAACCAGGAATTCTACTTTGCTGAACTTCATCTTTACCTTATCCAAACATGACTGCGGTGAGTATAAAATCCAGGCCGAGTACGGCCAGGGAGGAGTGGACCACGGTGCGGGTCGTGGCCTGACTGATCCCGGCCGAGGTCGGCTTGGCATCATAACCGTTAAAGAGCGCAATCCAGGTGACCACCAGGGCAAAGATCAGACTCTTGATGGCCCCCTGCATGATGTCATCCTGCCAGTCGACGGAGGCCTGCATGGCGGACCAGAAGCTGCCTTCGTCCACCCCCAGCCAGTCGACGCCGACCAGCTTGCCGCCGAAGATGCCGATCAGGCTGAACATGAAGGCCAGCAGCGGCATGCTGATGACCCCGGCCCAGAAGCGCGGCGCGACGACCCGGCGCAGCGGGTCCACCGCCATCATCTCCAGGCTGGAGAGCTGTTCGGTGGCCTTCATCAGGCCGATCTCGGCGGTGAGGGCCGAGCCGGCGCGGCCGGCAAACAGCAGCGCGGTCACCACGGGGCCCAGCTCCCGCAGCAGGGAGAGGGAGACCAGCGGCCCCAGACTCTGCTCGGCACCGAAGTCCTTCAGTACGTTGTAGCCCTGCAACGAGAGCACCATGCCGATGAACAGGCCCGACACCAGAATGATGGCGACCGACTGTACCCCGACCACATACAACTGCTGCACCAGCAGCGGGAAGTGCTTGCGCGGCGCGGGTTTGCCCGCCAACGCGTGAAACAACATGATGGTGGCGCGGCCGATGGCGCTGATGAATCGCACCCCGCTTCGCCCCAGTTTGCTTACCTGGCTTGTCAACATCAGAGATCCTGTAGCAGGTCGCCTGCCGGAAAATGAAACGGAACAGGACCGTCGGGCAATCCTTTCAGGAACTGCTCGACCTCGGGATTGTGCTCCTCGCGCAGTTGGGCCGGTGTGCCATGCGCCACCACCTTGCGGTTGGCGATGATATAGGCGTAGTCGGCAATGCTCAGCACCTCTTTCACGTCATGGGTGACGATGACGGAGGTGATGCCGAGGGCATCGTTCATATCCTTGATGAGCTTCACCAGCACCGCCATGGTGATGGGATCCTGGCCGACGAACGGCTCATCATACATGATGAGGTCCGGATCCAGCGCGATGGAACGGGCCAGCGCCGCGCGCCGGGCCATGCCGCCGGAGAGCTCGGACGGCATCAGTCTTGCCGCGCCGCGCAGGCCCACCGCCTGCAGCTTCATCATGACGATGGTGTGGATCAGCTCCTCGGGCAGGCCGGAGTGCTCGCGCAGCGGGAAGGCCACGTTGTCGTACACCGTCATGCCGGTAAACAGGGCGCCGCTCTGGAACAGCATGCTCATCCGCTTGCGTACCTCGTACAGGCGTGAGCGGGAGAGGGTGGGGATATCTTCCCCGTCAAACAGGATATGACCGGATTCGGGCTTGAGCTGGCCGCCGATCAACCGCAGCAAGGTGGTCTTGCCGATGCCGCTGGGGCCCATGACCGCAGTGACCTTGCCACGGGGAATGGTCAGGTTTATCCCGTCGTATAACAGCCGATCTCCGTGACTGAAGGTCAGGTCGGAGATGGTGATCAGGTCATCGTTCAAACAATTGTCCATCCGGTGTAAATGAAGAGCGAATTTTATGGGCTAGTCTAGGTCTAAGCAACAGCAAGGAACAACTATTGAACAGCCTGCCTGTCCAGACGCGCGACAGTTTTTTGTAACCAATTGTCTCTCTTTTCAGGTCGGGAAGTATCCGATTCGCTTATCTCGACAGACTTTTTTATAATCCCGCAGCAAATTTCAGCCCGGAGCTGTGCCTTTATGTCTGTAAAGTCTGAAAAAGTGTCTGAACTGTTCGATTTTCGTCGCAGCGCCCGTACCGTGCTGGACATCGAGAAACAAGCGATTGATGGACTCTACCAGTACCTGAACGATGCCTTCGATCAGGCGTGCGAGATGATACTGCGCTGCAGTGGCAAGATAGTGGTCACCGGCATGGGCAAGTCAGGTCATGTCGGAAGCAAGATTGCGGCCACCCTGGCCAGCACCGGCACTCCCGCCTTCTTCCTCCATCCGGGTGAAGCCAGCCACGGCGATCTGGGGATGATCTCCGGCGGCGATCTCATCATCGCCATCTCCAACTCCGGCGAGAGCGACGAGATCCTGGCCCTGTTGCCGGTGCTCAAGCGCCGCGGTATCCCGCTCATCTGCATGACCGGCAACCCGGCCTCCACCATGGCGAAAGAAGCCAACGTGCACCTGTGCATCAAGGTAGAGAAAGAAGCCTGCCCGCTGGGGCTGGCGCCCACGTCCAGTACCACCGCGACCCTGGTGATGGGCGATGCGTTGGCGGTGGCCCTGCTGGAAGCCCGCGGCTTTACCGCCGACGATTTCGCCCTCTCTCATCCGGGCGGTTCCCTTGGCAAGCGACTGCTGCTGCGGGTCGGCGATCTGATGCACAGCGGCGAGCTGTTGCCCCAGGTGGGGATAGATGCCACCATCAGCCAGGCACTGCTGGAGGTGAGCCGCAAGGGGCTCGGTATGACGGCCGTGGCCGATGCCGATGGCCGCCTGGCCGGCCTGTTCACCGACGGCGACCTGCGCCGCATTCTGGACCTGCAGGTGGATATCCACCACACCCCGATCAGCCGCGTGATGACGGTCAACTGTGTTACCGTGGGACCAGAGATGATGGCAGCCGAGGCCGTCAAACTGATGGAAACCAGAAAGATCAACGGATTACTGGTTGTGGATGGCGACAAGCGCCCGCTGGGTGCCTTCAACATGCATGACCTGCTGAAAGCCGGAGTAATTTGATGCAAAACGTACCGACCCTCTATGGTCCGGTGACGCGCAGCCAGTTTGAGAAGGCGGCGCAGATCCGCCTGCTGGTGTGCGATGTGGACGGGGTGCTCTCCAATGGCCTCATCTACATGGGAAATGACGGCGAAGAGCTGAAGACCTTCTGTACCCGCGATGGTGCCGGCATGCGGGCGCTGCTCAACGCCGGGATCGAGATTGCCATCATCACTGGGCGCAACTCCCGCATCGTCAGCGATCGGATGAAGAGCCTGGGGGTGCAGCACCTGGTACAGGGGGCAGATCAGAAGCTGCCTCACTTCGAGGCGCTGCTGGCCAAGCTGGCACTGACCCCCGAGCAGGCGGCCTACATCGGCGATGACACCATCGATCTGCCGGTGATGCAGGCCTGTGGTCTCGGCATCGCCGTGGCCGATGCCCATCCGCTGGTGCTGGCGCGGGCCGACATGGTGACCCGGCTGGCCGGTGGTGTTGGCGCGGTGCGCGAGGTGTGCGATCTCATTTTGCAGGCCCAGGGGCTGGGTGACTATCAGCCAGAGGCCTCGGTATGAGCAGACAGACCCTGTTGTTCGCCCTGCTGTTCCTAGTTGCGTTGGCCGCCTGGCAGCTCGGCGACATCGAACTGGCGCCGGAGCCGACCACCAAGGTGGAGAATTATCAGCCGGACTTCACCGCCAAAAATCTGGTGACGACCCGCTTCGATGTCGAAGGCCGTCGCACCGAGCGGCTGGAGTCCCGCTACGCGGAGTACTACCAGATCCTCGAGCAGGCCACTTTTGACAAGCCGGTGGTCTACATGTTCGACAAGCAGGGCGAGCCCGAGTGGAAGGTTACTGCCGATACCGGCGTGCTCAACACCGATGACAACGTGATCCTGCGGGACAAGGTGCATCTGGACGGCTTATTGCCCACCTCTTTCATCTCCACGCTGGATACCCCCTATCTGGAGCTGGATCTGGTGACCCAGAACGTGAGAAGCAATCAGCAGGTCAGCATAGTGGGTAAGGATTTCCAGACCGAGGGCGTTGGCCTGAAGGGTCATCTGGAACGCAAATATTTTGAATTACTGGATCAGGGCCATGCCATCTATTTCAATGAAAAACGCTAATCTGGCCCTCGCGGCCCTGCTGCTGTGCGGCACCGTGAGCGCCAAAGAGTCCGACTTTGCCGAGAAGGTCTATGTGGATGCGGTCAAGCAGGTGGCCGAGATGCAGGACAACCGCATCACCTTCGAGCAGGATGTGACCATCACTCAGGGCACCATCAAGATCAAGGCGGACAAGGTGGTGGTGATCCGCTCCGGCGAGAAGGGGGCCGAGGTGATGACGGCCTATGGCAAGCCTGCCACCTTCTTCCAGATCCTGGACAACGGCAAGCCGGTCAATGCCCATGGCAACAGCATCCGTTATGAGCTGAAAAACCGGTTGGTGACCATCACCGGCAACGGTCAGCTCAAGCAGGAAGATAGCCAGGTCAATGGCGACCTGATCCGTTACGACATCGTCAAACAGAAGATGATTGCCGAGAGCAAGACCCCGAACCAGCGGGTCAAGACGGTGTTCCTGCCGGATCAGGTAGAGAATTTCGACAAGCCGGCCGACCAGAAGAAGCAGGGAAAATAAACCATGGCAGTGTTGAAAGCAGCCGGCCTGCAAAAAAGTTACAAGCGCCGCATGGTAGTGAGCGATGTGAGCCTGGAAGTGGGGACCGGCCAGATCGTCGGGCTGTTAGGCCCGAACGGAGCCGGCAAGACCACCTCCTTCTACATGATCGTGGGGCTGGTGCAGAGTGATGCCGGCCTCATCACCATCGATGATCAGGACATCAGCCTGCAGCCCATGCATATCCGTGCCCGCAACGGCATCGGCTATCTGCCGCAGGAGGCCTCCATCTTCCGTCGCCTGTCGGTGTTCGACAACCTGATGGGGGTCATGCAGACCCGCAAGGGGCTGAGCCGCGAAGAGCGGGAGGACAAGGTCCAGCAACTGCTGGAAGAGTTCAACATCACCCATATCCGTGACAGCCTGGGGCAGAGCCTGTCGGGCGGGGAGCGGCGCAGGGTCGAGATCGCCCGGGCACTGGCTGCCGAGCCGCGTTTTATCCTGCTGGATGAACCCTTTGCCGGGGTCGACCCCATTTCTGTGATAGACATCAAGAAGATCATCCAGCATCTCAAAGATAGAGGCCTGGGCGTCTTGATCACCGACCACAACGTCAGAGAGACTCTGGACGTATGTGAGAAGGCCTATATCGTCAGCCACGGCAAGATGATTGCCGAAGGTGCACCGGCCGACATACTGGCCGACGAACAGGTCAAGCGCGTCTATTTGGGCGATCAATTCAGTCTATAGTAAGGGGGCATCTCTTCATTTCCTGTGACGACTGCCTCGCTGAACATAAGGATATCCCGACGTAGATGAAGCCGACATTACAGTTGCGTCTCGGCCAGTCCCTGACCATGACGCCGCAATTACAACAAGCGATTCGTCTGCTCCAGCTCTCCACTCTGGAACTCCAGCAGGAAATTCAGCAAGCGCTCGACAACAACCCCTTGCTGGAGCAAGAGGAAAATGATGTGCAGGAGACCAGCCCGGAAGAGCCAGTCGATGCCAGCCAACTCGACTCCAGCGATGCCATGTCTCAGGACAATATGCCGGACGAACTGCCGGTAGATACCACCTGGGAAGAGGTCTACTCGGCCGGCACGGCCCAGAGCGCGGGCCCGATCCACGACGGTGAAGACAGCATCTATCAGGGCGAAACCACCGAAAACCTGCAGGATTATTTGCTGTGGCAGATGCGCCTGACGCCGTTCAGCGACGTGGATGCCGCCATCGCCCTCGCCATCATCGACGCTATCGACGAATCCGGTTACCTGACGGTGTCGCTGGAGGATATCCAGACTGCGGTAAGCAGCGAGGATGTCGAGGTGGAGCTCGATGAGGTGGAGGCGGTGCTCAAGCGAGTGCAGCATTTCGATCCTGTCGGCATCGCCGCTCGCTCGGTGCAGGAGTGCCTGCTGATCCAGCTGGGCCAATACTCCCCGGACCTGCCCTGGCTGAACGAGGCCAAGGAGGTGATCCTCGAGCACATGGACTTGCTCGGCAATCGCGACTACCGCACCCTGGCCCGCAAGACCCGGCTCAAGGAGAGCGACCTCAAGGAGGTGCTGGATTTGATCCAGCAGCTGGAGCCGAGACCCGGCAACGGCGTCATCCAGAGCGAATCCCAGTACGTGATCCCGGATGTTTCCGTGGTCAAGAAGGGCAACAAGTGGGTGGTCGAGCTCAATCCGGACTCGGCCCCGCGCATCCGGGTCAACGAGACCTATGCCGCCATGGCCCGTCAGGCTCGCACCAGCCAGGATACCCAGTTCATCCGTTCCCACCTGCAGGAAGCCAAGTGGTTCATCAAGAGCCTGGAGAGCCGCAACGACACCCTGCTCAAGGTGGCCAGCTGTATCGTCGAGCAGCAGCAGGGCTTTTTCGAATACGGTGAAGAGGCCATGAAACCCATGGTGCTCAACGACATCGCCGAAGCGGTGGAGATGCACGAGTCAACCATCTCGCGGGTCACGACCCAGAAGTACATGCATACGCCGCGCGGCATCTTCGAACTGAAGTTTTTTTTCTCCAGTCATGTCAACACGGAGGGAGGAGGAGAGTGCTCATCGACCGCAATTCGCGCGCTCATCAAGAAGCTGGTGACGGCGGAGAATCCCGCCAAGCCGCTAAGTGATAGCAAGATCGCGGATTTGCTGGCCGAACAGGGTATTATGGTGGCGAGACGCACGATCGCAAAGTACCGTGAATCCTTGTTGATCCCGCCATCCAATCAGCGCAAACGCCTGGTTTAGGCAAAACAAAAGGAAGACGTTATGCAAATTAACCTGACCGGACACCATGTCGAGATCACCGAAGCTCTGCGTGATTATGTGAACAACAAATTTGCCAAACTCGAGCGTCACTTTGACCACATCAACAATGTTCATGTGGTGTTGAGCGTAGAAAAACTGAACCAGATCGCCGAAGCCAAGCTGCATGTCAGCGGGGGTGAGGTGTTCGCCAATTCGCAGCATGCCGACATGTACGCTGCGATTGATACCCTGCTGGACAAGCTGGATCGGCAGATCATCAAGCACAAAGATAAGTTAAATCAAAAATAACCATGCAACTTGAACACATACTGAGTCGGGACTGCACCAAAAGTGCGGTCCCTTGTACCAGCAAGAAACGCGCCCTGGAGATCATCAGCGAGTTAGCCGCTGAGCGTCTGGGGACCTCTCGTCAGGTGCTCTTCGAGTGCCTGCTGGCGCGAGAAAAAATGGGCAGTACCGGGATCGGTGCCGGTATCGCCATTCCCCACGGCCGGATTGGCGACGAGTTTCCGCCGACCGCCATCCTGATGACCTTCGCAGAGCCGATCCCCTTCGATTCCATCGACAATCAACCGGTTGACCTGCTGTTCGCCCTGCTGGTGCCGGAAAGCGAGTGCAAGCAGCACCTCAAGACCCTTTCCCTGATGGCATCCAAACTGGGCGACAAGGCGGTATGCCGCCAGTTGCGCCAGGCAACCAGCGACGAAGAACTCTATCAGATCATGACATCGGCCTGAGAAGCAGGCCCTTGCAATGACGCCAAGCGGTGAGGGAACAAGATGCAATTAATAGTGGTGAGTGGGCGCTCCGGCTCGGGCAAGACAGTTGCCCTGCGTGTGCTGGAGGATCTCGGTTATTACTGTGTGGATAACCTGCCGGTCAACCTGCTGCCCCAGCTGATCGTGTCGGTCGAGAGCCAGTATGACAAGCTGGCGGTCAGCATCGACGTGCGCAACCTGCCGGCGAGCCCGGACAAGCTGGAAACCCTGCTGGCCCAGGTTCGCAACGAGGGGCGGGTGGAGTTCTCGAGCTTCTTCTTCGATGCGGAAAACTCCACCCTGCTCAAGCGCTACGGCGAGAGCCGCCGGCTGCACCCCTTGTCACGCAATCAGTTGTCGCTGGATGAGGCAATTCGGGAAGAGACCCACCTGCTGGCGCCGCTCTCCTCGACGGCTGACCTGCGCATCGATACCACCAACCTCAGCATTCACGACCTGAGCGAGCTCATCAAGACCCGGGTGCTCGGCAAGAAGGAGAACGAGCTGGTGCTGGTGTTCGAGTCGTTCGGCTTCAAGTACGGCATTCCCAAGGATGCCGACTTCGTGTTCGACGCCCGCTTCCTGCCCAATCCGCACTGGATCCCCGAGCTCAAACCTTTCACCGGCAAGGATGAGCCGGTGGCCCGCTATCTCTCCAGCCAGCCCGACGTGATGCAGTTCATCCTGCAGATCGAGAACATGCTGGCGACCTGGTTGCCCCATCTGGAGCGCAACAATCGCAGCTATGTGACGGTCGGCATCGGTTGTACCGGTGGCCAGCACAGATCGGTGTTCATTGCCGAGCAACTGGCCGGCGCCTTCCGCCTGCTGGGCAAGAACGTCCAGATCCGCCACCGCACCCTCGACAAGAGTGCGCCGCAATTTTGATGGACCAATAGGAAGATCAGATGACCGTCTCAGCCTCGGTGGAAGTGAAAAACAAACTGGGCATGCATGCCAGACCGGCCATGATGCTGTTCGAGCTGGTGCAGGGGTTCGATGCCCACGTGTTGCTGCGCAACGAAGAGGGGGTGGAGGCCGACGCGGACAGCGTGATCGGCCTGTTGATGCTGGACTCCGCCCAGGGCAAGCAGGTGGAAGTCCAGGTGGAGGGGCCCGAGGAAGTGGAGGCTCTGGCCGCCGTGGTGGCGCTGTTCACCTCGGGCTTCAACGAGGAGTAACGCGCCTCGGCGTGCTCAAGGTGCGCTGCGTGCCAGCGCCTTGAAGGCGGCAAAATCCCGACAAGCCAGCAGATTCCTGCTGGCTTTTTCGTTCATCAGCGCCAGGAACAGGTCATAGAGCCCCATCGCCTCTTCGTAGTCGGCCTTGGCGATGGCCAGCACGAAGACGAGGGTGGCGCTCTCGCCGTTGCCCCAGTCGATCCCCTGCGGGGCCAGCACGGTATAGACCAGGGTGCGGCGCGCCAGCAGGCCGAGGGAGTGGGGCAGGGCGATGCCATCCCCCAGCATGGTGGAGACGATCCGCTCCCGCTCCTGCAATGATCCCCGAAAGCCGCTCTCCACCAGCTCCTCCGCCTCCAGCTGGCTGCAGATACGGTCAAACAGCGCCGCCTGGCTGAGCGGTTCGGTGACCACCATGAAGTGGTCGGCATCGAAGTACTTGTCGAGCAGGTAGGGGCGGGTGCGATCAACCAGCACCAGTTTGCCGAGCTGCTCCAGCTGGTACTGGGTCGGGAAGGGGGCGACCTGCACCACGGGCACGTTCTTCTCGCCGGCCTTGACGGTGCTGATGACGAAGTCCTGCTCGATCCGCGCCAGCCCTTCGTAATCCCGCACCGACTCCAGCATGGTCAGCTGCAACTGGGGATACTCCCGCTTGATGCGGGCCTCCAGCACCCGGAAGGTGGCGTTGCTCGCATCGCACAGCAGCAGCGCCTGGGGACGGCGGGTGTAACCGATGTCGTAGTGACGCTCCAGTCCGACCCCGATGTGGATCACCAGATAGCCTATCTCGTGGTGGGTCAGCCGATAGGGTGTCTGCCTGATCCACTCCGAGATGGCCGCCAGCGTGATGTCATAGGCGAGGGGGTAGTACTGCTTGATGTGGTCCGCCAGCGGATTGTGGCTGCCGATCTGGTATTTGACCCGCAGCAGCATGGCGCTGATATGGGTCTGCAGGTCGGCCCGCAGTTGCAGATCGCCGCGCAGGTCATAGGGGTAGTGCTGGTGGATGTAGGCCAGCAGATGCTCCACCAGCTGTTCGCTCTCGGCCGCCATGGCCGGGCTGAGCTGGGGGGCATCGGCGGTGAGGCGGGCCTGGATCTGGATGGCGAGGCAGGCTATCTCCTCCTCCCCCGGCGGGGTCAGGGTCGGCAGCTCGCCATAGATGTCGTGGGCAACCGCCAGCAGAGGCGCCGTGAGATCCTCGCTGGTGAATTGGCGCAGCTCGTGGCCGGCCGCCTGGCGCAGCAGGGCGACGGCGCAGTAGATGGCGAGCTGCTGCAGGCTCTCATCGGCCAGGCGCAGCTGATGACGGCCGAGCTGCTCGTGGATGTGATTGCCCACTACCTCCAGCGTCTTGCTGGGACAGAGGTTGGGCAGCAGGCTCTGCAGCGGGTTGCTGTGCAGCAGCTCCTGGTAAAGCAACTGGGTGAGGCAGGCGCGGATGGCCGTCTCGCCCCCCTGGATCCGCATCCCCTGCCTGGGTTTGCTGTCGATGGCGAGTCCGAAGTGGGCGAGCCGCTCCCGTACTTCCGCCATGTCCCCCTGCAGTGCCGCCCGGCTCAGATACCAGGTGTCCGCCAGCTCGTCGAGCTTGATGCCCTGCTCCGCCGTCAGCAGCAGGATCTGCAGGTGCAGCACCCGCTCGCGGCTGGTGCGGGGCAGCCCGCTCTCCTGCTCCTGGGCCGCCAGCAGCGCCTCGAACAGCTCCTGATTGTAGATCTTGAGCTGATAGCCGCTGCCGCGCTGGTGGATCAGGTGGGCGCCCCGGGTGGCGATGAGCTCGTTCAGGGTCGCCACGTCGGTGCGCACGGTGCGGGTGGAGACATTGAGGCGGCGGGCCAGCTCCTCCTGCGGCAGCGGTTCGGCGTGGAGCAGGGTGAGCAGTTGATGGAGTCTGGGGTGGGGCAGCTTGATCATGAGGGGGGAACGGACTCCTGTCGCGGAATGAAAAATCGATGTTAACAAGCGGGTCATTAACAAGCCAGGCACCGGTCAGTGATCGGACCGGTGCCTGAAGGGCTGTCAGGCCAGCAGCCGCTTCACCGTGGTCAGCAGGGTACGCACGTCCTCGGGACGGGTCTGACCGCTCGCGCTGTCGATGATGGAGCTGTAGATGTGGGGGATCACCTTCTCGACCCCGGCATCCAGCGCAATCCGCACTATCTCCTCGAAGTTGTCGAGATCGATGCCGCCGGTGGGCTCCAGCCAGAAGCCGTGGCGAGCGCAGGCCTCGGCCACCGCCTGATATTCGGCGCGGCAGGTCAGCCCGCCCATCGGGAAGAACTTGACCGAGCTGCCGCCCATGTCCTTGAGCAGGGCGATGGCGGTGTCGATGGGAACGATGCCGTCGGGCTGCTGGCTGCTCAGTGGGCCGGTGGAGATCTTCACCATCCCCGGCGTGCCGGTGGGAGAAACAAGGCCATTGACGAGGGTGTCAGACTGGCCGAGCAGTGCCCGGCTGGCGCCGACCCCGGTGAACACCTGGTTGACGTGCTGGGGCTGCAGCTGGCGAGCCAGCTCGGCCACCATGGCAGACTGGCGCGGATCGCCGGCCCCCAGCCCGATGGAGAGGGCGTTGTCGATAAGCTTGGCGTAAGCCTGCATGTCAGCGACGGCGGAGGGCACATCCGGGTAGTTTTTGGAGAGCACGCCGACCAGCACGTGGCCCTCGGCGGCCTCATAAATGTCGACGGCATTCTGTCGGGAGCCGGCCAGCACGTTGAGGCAGACCCGAGCGCGGTAGTAATTGGGAGTCAAAGACATCAGTTGTTCTCCTGAACGAGGTGGGCAATGGCGGCATGGATCTGGTCGAGCTGGGGCACGGTGACGCTGCGCACGTCTATCTCGAGGTGCCCCTCGTTGGCCTTGTAGCCACGGCAGTAGATGGCTGGCGTGCCCTGCTGCAGACGGGCGACGACCTGCACTGTGGTCATGCCGATCTGCTGGTGGTCGAAGGCGATGTCGGTGCGGGCGATGTCGCGCCCCGCGCTGTCCCACACCACCTTGGCGCTGACGCCGGGCAGCTGGTTGAGGCGCTCGATGAAGGGGGTCATCTTGGCGACCATGGCGGCGCCGCTCTCCTTCTCCTTGGCCAGGTAGCGCTCGATGGCGTGGGTCAGGCCGAGGATCCCCTCCTTGCCCACCTTCATGGCACGGCCGATGCCGTTGGCCTGCTGCTTGACCCACTCCACGTACTGGCGCTTGCCGAGTACCAGCCCGCTGGTGGGCCCTTCGATGGCCTTGGCGCCGCTGTAGATGACCAGATCCGCCCCCTGGTTGTAGTAGAGACGCAGATCTTCCTCGGCCGCCGCATCGACGATGAGCGGGAGCCCGTGGGCCTTGGCCACCTCGGCTGCCTCTGCCACCGACAGAATGCTCTTCTGCACGCAGTGGTGGGACTTGATGTAGAGGATGGCAGCTGTGCTGGCATTGATGGCGGCGGCCAGCTGGGCGGCGGAGCACTCGTTGGCGTAGCCGGCCTCCACCACCTTGCCGCCCCCCAGATTGACCATGGTACCGACCGGGGCGCCGAAGTTGACGTTGTGCCCCTTGGGCAGCACGATTTCGCTCGGCACATGGTGGGCATGGGCGTGCAACTGCTCGAGGCGGTAGGGGTCGCCGCGCACTATCACGGCGGCCACCGACTGGGCGATGCCGGCGCTGGCGCAGGAGACTACCACCGCATCTTCCACGTCCAGCAAGCCCGCCAGATAGGCGCCGGTCTTGTTGACCAGATCCTTCACCTCGAAGTAGTGGCCGAGGCCGAAGTTGACCGCGTCGACCACCTCCTGTTCGGGGGTGGAGACGCCGAGAATGGTCATGCGCCCGGAGGCGTTGATCACCGGTTTGAGCTGATATTTCTCATACACAGAAGGCATGGTGTGATTTCCCATAGTGAGTCAGAACCAGTTCGCCACCGACCAGGGCGGCGAGGGGCAGCAACTGCCGGTCGCCATTGCGGGCGCCGGCTTCGGTATCGGTAAAGAGGGTGGGGCCGCTGCTCACCTCGAACAGGGTCAGATCGGCAGCGGCGCCCACCTCGAGTCGCCCCTTGCCGGGCAGACGCAGGGCATCGGCGGCATGGTGGGTGACGCAGGCGATCACCTGCTCCAGCGTCATGCCGATGGCGAGAAATTTCGACATCACGTGGGCCAGGCTGTAGACCGGCCCTTTGATGCGGTTCTTGCAGTAGATGTCGGAGCTGATGGTGCGGGGCAGGATCCCCTGGGCAATGGCCAGCTCCGCCACCTCGAAGCTGAAGCTGGCGCCGCCGTGACCGATGTCGAGCAAGAGGCCCCGTTGCATCGCCTCACGCACCGTCTGGCGCAGTTCACCGGCCGGGGTCAGGATGCGGTTGGGCTTGCCGTTGAAGCAGTGGGTCAGCAGATCGCCATCCCCCAGCAGGGTGACGATCTCGTCCAGATCCGGCGGCGTGTTGCCCACGTGTACCATCAGCGGTAGCTGGCCGTGGGCCTGTTGCAGTGCCTTGGCCATGCGCAGCGGTTGCAGGCCGTTTTCGCCGACCACACTGCCGCTCATCCGCGCCTTGATGCCGACGATGAAGCCGGGGTGGCGGGCAATGGCCGCCGAGGCGAGATCCATGTCGAGGTCCCGGCTGTCGGCCAGCTCGTTCTGGCGCAGCAGGCCGATGCGGGAGATGTTGAGCAGGGCGTGCACCCGGGTCTTGCAGCCGGCGGCGAGACGCTGGAAGTCATCCACGTCGTCGGCCCCGGTGCTGCCGGCGTCGATGACGGTGGTGACGCCGGACTCAACGCCCACCTTGTCCGGCTCATCGTGATAGAGGGGGGACGCGGGGTAGCAGTGGGTGTGGCCGTCGATCCAGCCGGCACTCACATGCACCCGGCCGCCGAGATCCAGGATCTGCCGCGCCGCGGCCGTCTCCGGCAGGGTACCGATGGCGGCTATCTTGCCCTCCCTGATGGCGATATCGACGAGCTGGCCATCTCCCTGGCGCCCCGCTTTGATGATCATGTCGTACATGCTAGATGGCCTCTCGAGCGCCGCCCCGCAGGGCGGCGGATGGTTATGCAAGCGCAACCGGGAAGAAGGTACCGAGCAGCATGGCCCCCAGGATGGCGCCGCCGGTGATGGGCTTGCCCCACACGTAGAACAGCAGAGCACCCAGCAGGGAACCGATACCGATGGGGATCGAGGCGCCCATGGCGGAGAGGATGATTAAGGGGCCGAGGAAGCGGCCCGAGCTGTTGCCAGCCCCCATCATGACGTCTGCGCCGTAGGTGGAGTTGCTCTGGTTGATGGTGAACTTGCGCGCCAGGATGATCACGTAGCCGATGGCCAGACCAATCCCCATGCCGGTCGCCAGCGAGGCACCGAAGTTCTCCACCGGATAGACGATGCCGGCCCCCAGCAGCAGGGCAGGCACGCCGAGGCCTACCCCGGTCTGGATGGCGCCGCCGATATCCAGGATCCCCACCAGGGAGCCCTCGATGATGCGGGCAAACAGGAAGCTGGCGCCGAAGGCCGCCACCGCGCCATAGGCACCGGTATCCATGCCTGCTTTGAGCATGGCGACGAAGGCCACCTCGTTGAAGGCGCCGACCCCGTACAGATAGAACATGTGGGTACCGGCAAAGACCCCGGCCGAGAGCAGGCCGACAAAAATGGGGAAGGACCAGTCGGCGTACCAGAAGTTGTTTTTCAGTTTCTCATCCACGGTGTGACCCCTTATTTGCCGCTCAGCAGGTTATGGACGTTTTCCAGCCACAGGGGAACACCCAGATGGAAGGACTCGATGAGTTTCATGTCGAAGCCGCGGAAGAAACCGCTCAGCACGAACAGCAGGACGATGGCCGCCATCATCACCTTGGTGACATGGTTCCAGCCGCTCTCTTCCACACCCTTGCCGATCAGGATGCCGAGCACCAGGCCCGGTACCGCGTTGCCCATGATGAGCTGGGCCAGACCGCCGAAGATGGTGGCCCAGAAACCGGACTTCTTGCCCGCCTCGATGGCGGCCAGCCAGAAGATCACCGGCATGACGGTGTTGACCAGCAGGTTGGCGGCCGGTACCAGCACCTTGACCGCGGTGACCTGCAATGCGGCCGGTACGGCGGCGGCCGTGCTGTTGAGGAAGGCAACCACGATGGCACCTATGATGCCGCCGGCAATGGCCATCTTCTTCGGGTCGTGCAGGGTGGTGGCGAGATCCCGGTTCTTGAACAGCAGTGCCGCCGTGGCCCAGTGCGGAATGATGCGGTGATCCACATCCTGGGTGAAGGCGCCGGCTGCCACGGTGGAAGCCCAGGCGTTGAAGAAGAAGCCCAGACCAAACGAGAAGTGGGAGGCGGGGTCCCCTTCGCAGGAGTTGAGCTCACCCAGGGTACGGAAGGCTCCCATGCCCTGTACGGTTGGCGCGTGGAACATCCGTGCCGCGCCGGCCCCCACCCCGACGCCTACCAGGCCGCCGATGATGAGTGACTTGATAAATATGATTAGAAACATCCAACGTATCCTTCTTGTGGGGTGGTACCCGCGGGCGGCGTCACACCAGGGTGAACACCACTTGTTCGGCATCCAGGCTGGTGACCTTGACCGTGATCGCCAGCTGGACCCGGAATTCGCGGCGCTGGCGCGGCAGGAAGAAGAACAGGAACTTCTCCACCCGGACCGACTCTTCGGCCTTGAGCACCTGCACCTCGAGCGGCTCGATGCGCAGCATCACCCGCGGGTTGTCCTTGAGCAGCGTTGGCTGCACCTGGCTGAGGGCGGCGGCGAACGCCTGCTGGCGAGTCGGCCCCTTGCCGTTGACCATGACCTGGGTGGTGAAGTCCTCTTTCATCAGGCGCGTCCGTGTTTCTTGGCGAAGGCTTCGATCAGCTTCTGACCCAGCTCTTCCTTGTCCATGAAGCCGAAGCCCAGCACCACGCACCCTTCGTTGATGGCGGTCACGCCCTCTTCGATGGAGCGCATGCCGTAGCGGCACTTGTAGCCGTACTTGGTCTGGGCCGTGATGGCACCGGCACCGCCGCTGCCGCAGAAGGAGATGCCGAGATCCGCCTGCTCCTTGTTCATCACGTCACCGAGCTTCATGTCGGCGGCCATGCCGGGGATGATGGTCACGCAGGCACCGGCGGTTTCCGCGCCTGCTCCCACTTTCTGGCCCTTGCCGAGTCGATCACCGATCACGAGTTTGATGGCTGTCATTTAGCTTTCTCCTTTCACTGAGCTGAGTTCGTTTTCTTTGGCAACTTCGAAATGGACGGACAGCAAATGGGCCTCTTCATAGGCCAGCTTGTCCAGCCAGGCGACGACCTGTTCGGCCAGGCGCAGGGAGAGGGGGGAGATCTCCTCGAACAGGCTGAGATCGACCTCCGGCAGCGACTCACCGCTGTAGGAGCGCCACACCATGGCTTTGACGTGGGAGGCCAGCATTTGCCGCTGTACCTCGTTGGGACGGATGCCCTGCTCGCCGAGCAGGGTGTGGATGCGCGCCAGCGTGTGGTCGGTCTGGCGCAGCAACGCCGGGCTGTCCGGGGTCAGGTTCTGGTCATGGGTCTCTGTGTGCAAGGTCTGCTCTCCAAGGCTGGCAGAAGGGATAGCGCTACCCTAAGCCGGCAGTAGAGAAGAGAGGAGGCACTGTTTTTCCGATTCGAAGCGGAAATTCCCGCACGCTTGGGCTGAAAACGGTGATTTTTGTGGAATGGAGGGGGAAAGGGCTGCTATCGGGACCGACTTTGTGTGATCGAGAGCGCACTTGGCCCGTCGAGCCGGGCCGAGCAGGCTTGCTGGAAACTGTGAGTCGCCTCACGGATGGGGGAGTACGGGGGAAGCAAGCAGGGGCGGTTGACCGCCCCTGTTAAAGAGTATTGGCGGGATATCAGCTGGCGGTGGCGGCGCTCGCGCTGGCCCGGTTCTGGTAGCGCAGATCCTCTTCGATGGTGACCTCCACCTCCAGCGGCTTGCCGTCACGGATCACCGAGATGGTGAGCTTGGTGCCCGGCCGGCTCTCGACGATCTTGTCCATGGCGGTACGTACGCCGCTGATGGCCTCACCGTTGATCTTGAGCAGCACGTCGCCCCGCTTCAGCCCGCCTCTGGTGGCCGGGCCGTTGGGATCCAGGCTCTCCACCACCAGGCCGCGCAGGTCGCCCAGGTTCATCATGCGGGCGACGATGGGGTTGATCTCGACGCTGGAGATGCCGAGGTAGCCGCGGATCACCCGACCGTTGGCGATCAGCTCATCCATGATGCGCTTGGCCAGCTTGTAGGGGATGGCGAAGCTGATGCCGTAGCTCTCCTGATTGCCGTTGAGGTGGTAGGCGGCGGTATTGATGCCCACCAGATCGCCGCGGGCATTGACCAGGGCGCCCCCCGAGTTGCCCTCGTTGATGGCGGCGTCGGTCTGCAGCAGATCCTGCCGACCGTTGCTGTCCGGGCCCATGCTGGAGAGGCCGATGCGGCCGGTGGCGCTGATGATGCCCTGAGTGATGGTCTGGCCGACGTTGTAGGGGTTGCCGATGGCGAGCACCACGTCGCCCACGTCGGGCAGGCGCTCCGGATCCTGCGGGATCACCGGCAGATTGTCCGACTCGATGTAGAGCACCGCCAGATCGGTCAGCTGATCGGAGCCAACCAGCTCGGCGCTGAATACCCGCCCATCCTGCAGCGCAACGATGATCTGGTCCGCGTCGGCGATGACATGATAGTTGGTCAGCACGTGGCCACGCTGGCTCATGATGACGCCGGAGCCGAGCCCTTGCGGCCTGAGTTCGGCCTGATTGCCCTGGTTGCGGGCGAAGCTGCGGGTATAGATGTTGACGACCGCCGGCCCGGCGCGGTGGGCGGCGTAGGAAAAACTCAGTTCACGGGCATTGGTGATGAGGCCGGGCAGCTGGGCCCCGCCACGGAAATTGGGAAACAGCAGCAACAGAAGAGCCGCCACGGTGAGACCGAAGCCGACAGACTTGCCCAAGTAACTGACTAGAGGGGGGATTTTCATGTCATTCTCATCCGTACATACAGCGCGCAGAGAATAACACTATCGGTGGATAAAAATCACCCGCGGCGAGGGCCGCGGGTGAGAGGCAGTTAACGGATCACCAGATAGAGGGAGGATTCCCCGCGCTGGATGTTCAGCGCCAGCACATCCGGCTTGTTCTTCAACGCCTTGCTCAGCTCTTCCAGCGAGTTGATGCGCAGGCGGTTGACCCCGATGATGATGTCACCCTTCTGCAGGCCGGAGGCGGCGGCAGGTGAGCGCGGATCGATGTCGGCCACGGCCACGCCGGTCACCGGTTCGGCGGTGGTGCTCAGCTTGGCCCCTTCCAGGGCCGGGTGCAGGGCACTGGCCAGGATCTCGCTGTCATCCGCCTTCTTCAGCGTGACCTTGACGGTCTGCTCCTTGCCATCACGGATGAGGCCAAGGGCGACCTGCTTGTCAGCCCCCATGGTGGCGATCTTGGCGCGCAGTTCACCAAACGAGCGGATGGCCTTGCCATCGATGCTGATGATGATGTCGCCTGCCTTGATGCCCGCCTTGGCGGCGGCGGAGTCAGGCATCACCTGGTTGACGAAGGCGCCATCCTTCTTGTTGTAGCCGAAGGTCTTGGCGATTTCGGAGGTGAGCTCGGTGCCGGTGATGCCCAGCTGGCCGCGGCGCACTTCCCCGTATTTCACGATCTGTTCGGACAGGTCGCGCACCATGTTGGACGGAATGGCGAAGCCGATGCCGATGTTGCCGCCGTTCGGGCCCAGGATGGCGGTGTTGATGCCGATCAGCTCGCCGCGCAGGTTGAGCAGGGCGCCACCTGAGTTGCCGGAGTTGATGGCGGCATCGGTCTGGATGAAGTTTTCCAGATTTTCGATGTTGAGGCCGCTGCGGCCGAGCGCACTGACGATGCCGGAGGTGACGGTCTGG
This sequence comes from Aeromonas sp. V90_14, assembly GCF_029967615.1. Lineage (NCBI taxonomy): Bacteria > Pseudomonadati > Pseudomonadota > Gammaproteobacteria > Aeromonadales > Aeromonadaceae > Aeromonas > Aeromonas sp. V90_14. The sequence continues at coordinate 27,520 of NZ_JASCAS010000006.1, forward strand.
CCGAGGCCGAACGGGTTGCCGATGGCCAGCGCATAGTCACCGACCCGCAGTTCGTCGGAGTCGGCAAACTTGATCTGCACCAGATCCTCGGCCTTGATTTGCAGCAGCGCGATGTCGGACTGCTTGTCCTCGCCGATCTTCTTGGCGGCGTATTCACGGCCATCCTTCAGGTTGACCTTGATCTCGTCCGCCTCGTGCACCACGTGGGCGTTGGTGATCACGTAGCCCTTCTTGGCATCGATGATGACCCCGGAGCCCAGCGCCTGGAAGGGCTGCTCGCTCACCTGTTCGTCGGGCATGTTGGGACCGAAGAAGAAACGGAACTGTTCCGGCAGACGCTGGCGGGTGATCTTCTTGCCGGAGACTGAAATGTTGACCACGGCAGGGGTGACCTGCTCGAGCACCGGCGCCAGGCTCGGCATCTCCTGATTGTTCGCCAGCAGAGAGGGCAGTGCAGCCTGTACAGGGGCCGCAGACATGGCGATACCGACACTGAGGGCTAACACACTGAGCACAGAAAGAGGTTTACGCATATGAAAAACAGCTCCCAGAAAAAGTTGCAATGCAATCGTCAAGGTCTGACCACGCTACCGCGCAATTAGTTCCGCAGGGAACTAACTGGACTGCTTGAGCAGACCGGAGGCCCCTGCATAGTCACGGGGTGGTACGCCCGGTTCTTCATTGGCCGGGACATCGCTGCTCTCGTCGAGCAGGGTTTCACGGAACAGCGGCTCCTGAGCCTTGGCCAGGAACTTGCTCTGCTCCGCCATATGGCGATAAAGGGTCTGGTACTGCTCGGCCAGCTGCTCCATCAGGGCGGCGCTGTCGGCGAAGTGGGTATTGATCTGGCCCTGGTAGCTTTCCAGTTCCTTGTGAGCCTTCTTCAGTTCTTGTTCCAGACGGCCAGCATCCCGGCTGCGCACTGTGAAGCGGCCGATGATGACACCGATAATCAAGGCGGCGACAGCCAGCAGGATCCCGTTTAACAGACTCATAGATGCTCCTTGTTACAGCTAAATCAATGTGGGTTGATGCGGCCAAAGCGGCCGCTACGCCTTGATGGCACTATACCGTGCACCCCGAGAGCGTGATACCATTTTGTCCTTCATTCAGGGACTTGAAGGCAATCGACAGGATGACCCCGCAGCAAAAGTATCAGCAGGATTTGCAGCGCCCCGGCTTCGTGGCCGACCCCGCCCAGGCGATGGCAGTGGCCCGTCTGGAGCGACTCTATCAGGATTTGTGCCAAACCCCGACTCCGACCAGATCCCGCGGCCTGCTGGGCTGGCTGCAAAAGCCGAAACCCCGCACGCCCATCCTGGGTCTATATATGTGGGGCGGAGTGGGCAGAGGCAAGACCTGGCTGATGGATACTTTTTTCGACAGCCTGCCGGGAGAGCGCAAGCTGCGCATTCACTTCCACCGTTTCATGCACCGGGTGCACGATGAGCTCAAGGGGCTGACCGGTCAGGCCGATCCGCTCAAGCTGATCGCCAGCAAGCTGGCCGGCGAGACCGACGTCATCTGCTTCGACGAGTTTTTCGTCTCCGACATCACCGACGCCATGCTGTTGGGGACTCTGTTCCAGGAGTTGTTCGGCCATGGAGTGGTACTGGTGGCGACCTCGAACATACCACCGCAGGATTTGTATCGAAATGGTCTGCAGCGGGCCCGTTTTCTACCGGCGATCGCGCTCATCGAGCGCCATTGCGAGATACTTAACGTGGACGGCGGCACCGACTATCGCTTGCGCACGCTGGAGCAGGCGGAGATTTATCACTTCCCGCTGGATCAGCAGGCAAAATCCAATCTGGATCGTTATTTTCGGCAGTTAACCGGGCTGGAAGAGGCCCGGGCGGGCAGTGTCGAGATCAATCACCGTCAACTGGCGTCGTTGGGGATGGGAGAAGGTGTGCTCTATATGGAGTTTGAGCAACTTTGCTGTACTCCCCGCTCACAAGGCGATTACATCGAGCTGGCCCGGCTGTTTCACACCGTCCTGCTGGCCAATGTGCAGCCAATGGGGGCGGGCACGGATGACGCAGCGCGCCGCTTCATTGCCATGGTGGATGAGTTCTATGAGAGGCACGTCAAGCTGATCATATCGGCGGCGGTACCCATGCAGGAACTCTATGGCAACGGGCTGCTGAATTTCGAGTTCAAACGTTGTCTTTCACGGCTTCAGGAAATGCAATCGCACGAATACCTTGCCAGAGTGCACCTTCCTTAGTCACAATACCGCGCCTGCCAGTCGGATGGGCATCTGCGGCAGGTAGGGCCGGGCGACATTTGCTAGCTTCATGGCAGTGAAATTAGCAGGTGATATTTAAGGCAACTTCACTTATAATCGCCCGGCCCACGTTACAGCTGTCGATAAGACAGCAACACTTTAAGCTTTACTTGTATTCGAAGGGGTACAGGTAGGCCATCGTTTGTTGTTTGTGGGAGAGCCCCCATAAGCAATTGGGTCTGTAACAGGTAATTGGGTTTAACTTAATGAAAACTTTCGTTGCCAAGCCAGAAACCGTAAAACGTGACTGGTACATTGTGGACGCAGAAGGTAAAACTCTGGGTCGTATCGCAACCGAGATCGCTGCTCGTCTGCGTGGTAAGCACAAAGCTGAGTACACTCCGCACGTTGACACCGGTGATTACATCATCGTTGTAAACGCTGAGAAGGTACACGTAACCGGTAAGAAATTTACCGACAAAATGTACCATGCTCACTCCGGTTTCCCGGGTGGTATCAAGTCCATCAGCTTCGACAAGCTGATTCAGCGTAAACCGGAAATGGTAATCGAAGCTGCCGTCAAAGGCATGCTGCCGAAGGGTCCGCTGGGCCGTGCCATGTTCCGTAAGCTGAAAGTTTACGCAGGCGCCGAGCACGCTCATGCTGCTCAGCAACCTCAAGTACTGGATATCTAACGGGAACTGGCAACATGGCAGAAAATCAATACTACGGTACCGGCCGTCGCAAAAGCTCCACTGCTCGCGTATTTATCAAAGCGGGTAGCGGTAAAATCGTAATCAACCAGCGCTCCCTGGAGCAGTACTTCGGCCGTCCGACTGCCCGCATGGTAGTTCGTCAGCCGCTGGAACTGGTTGAGATGACCGAGAAACTGGACCTGTACATCACCGTTAACGGTGGTGGCATCTCTGGTCAAGCTGGTGCGATCCGCCACGGTATCACTCGTGCTCTGATGCAGTACGATGAAACCCTGCGTTCCGAACTGCGTAAAGCAGGCTTTGTTACTCGCGATGCCCGTAAGGTTGAGCGTAAGAAAGTCGGTCTGCACAAAGCTCGTAAGCGTCCGCAGTACTCCAAGCGTTAATTCGCTTTTGGTACGCACTCTCGCGAGTGTCAAAAAAGCCTGGCCATGTGCCAGGCTTTTTTTATTGGTAATATTACCAACGGTATTGCTAACACCACGTCACAAAAGACAAAAAATTGTGTATTTATTGTTTTTGACCTTCGCTTCTCTTTCTTGTCAAGTTGTTATCTTTTCTTTAAAATTCCCTCGGTTTTTCTGTGACAATTGTAACTCCGCTTCCGCCGCTGTTGTCACGGAAGAAAGGGGAACAGGGACACAATAAGAATGTGCGGAGTCCACATGGGAGAGTTTTTGGATGAGCAATGCGCCAGTTGATACCGGTCGCCGCAGATTTCTTACCTGGTCAACGGTAGCCGTTGGTGGGGTAGGAGCTGCTTTTACCGCAGTGCCGTTTATTAAATCATGGAACCCGAGTGCCAAAGCCAAAGCGGCGGGTGCTCCGGTAGAAGTGGATATCAGTAAGTTGGAACCAGGCCAGCTCATCCGTGTTGAGTGGCGAGGCAAGCCGGTCTGGGTGGTGAAACGCACCAAGCAGACGCTGGATGCCCTGGCCGCGCACGACGACAAGTTGCGCGATCCGGCTTCCGACGAGCCCCAGCAACCTGACTATGCCCACAACGGCTACAGATCCATTAAGCCGGAGATCTTCGTTGCCGTCGGTATCTGCACTCATCTGGGCTGCTCCCCCTCCTATCTGCCGGACAGCTTTGGCGAGCAGGTGCAGGGCGTGACCTCAGGCTTCTTCTGCCCCTGTCATGGCTCCAAGTTCGACATGGCTGGTCGAGTGTTCCAGGGGGTGCCAGCACCCTTGAACCTGGTCATTCCGCCGTACAAATATCTTAGCGACACCACCATCCTGGTCGGTGCCGATGGCAAGGAGGCCTGACCATGTTTGCCAAACTGATGGGCTGGATTGACTACCGCTTTCCGCTCACTGCCATGTACAACGACCACATGGCCAAGTACCCGGCGCCCAAGAACCTGAACTTCTGGTACTTCTTTGGCTCGCTCGCCATGCTGGTGCTGGTCAACCAGATCATCACGGGTATCTGGCTGACCATGAACTACAACCCCTCCGCCGAAGGTGCCTTCGCCTCCGTGGAGTACATCATGCGGGATGTGGACTACGGCTGGTTGTTGCGCTACATGCACTCCACCGGTGCATCCGCCTTCTTCATCGTGGTCTATCTGCACATGTTCCGCGGCATGATCTACGGCTCCTACCAGAAGCCGCGCGAGCTGCTGTGGATCTTCGGCATGCTGATCTTCCTCTGCCTGATGGCGGAAGCCTTCATGGGCTATCTGCTGCCGTGGGGCCAGATGTCGTTCTGGGGAGCCCAGGTCATCATCTCGCTGTTTGGTGCCATTCCGGTCATCGGTGACGATTTGACCCTGTGGATCCGCGGTGACTACGTCATCTCCGGCGCTACCCTGAACCGCTTCTTCGCGCTGCACGTCATCGCCCTGCCGTTGGTACTGGTGATGTTGGTTGCCATGCATATCCTGGCGCTGCACGAAGTGGGTTCCAACAACCCGGACGGTATCGACATCAAGAAGCACAAGGACGAGAACGGCTGGCCGCTGGATGCGGTGGCATTCCACCCCTACTTCACCGTCAAGGACATGATCGGGGTTGCAGGCTTCCTGTTCCTGTTCTGCGCCATCATCTTCTTCAAGCCGGACATGTGGGGTTATTTCCTCGAGAAGCCGAACTTTGAAGTGGCCAATGGTCTGAAGACCCCGGCGCACATTGCCCCGGTCTGGTATTTCACCCCCTTCTACGCCATCTTGCGGGCGGTGCCTGACAAGCTGCTGGGCGTCATCATGATGGGGCTCTCCATCGTGGTGCTGTTCCTGCTGCCCTGGCTGGATCGCTGCAAGGTACGTTCGGTGCGCTATCGCAGTACCCTGCACAAGCTGAACATCGCCCAGTTCGTGGTCTGCTTCATCATTCTCGGGGTGCTCGGCGTCTTGCCATCGACTCCGACCCTGACGCTGATCGCCCAGATCTGTACCCTGGGTTATTTCGGGTTCTTCGTCCTGTTGTTCTTCTACAGCAAGAATGAAAGCACCAAGCCGCTGCCGGAGAGGGTGACATTTAAATGAAAAGAATAATTTTTGCAGTGCTGACCCTGCTGCCGTCGCTGGTGTTTGCCAACACCGGGGCAGTGCACCTGGACAAGGCCAACTATGACCTGAACGACAAGGCGTCGTTGCAGCGTGGTGCGGCCACCTTCATGAACTACTGCTTTGGCTGTCACAGCACCCAGTACCAGCGTTACAACCGGGTGGCGGCAGACATCGGTATTCCGGAAGATCTGATGGCGGCCAACCTGATCGTCAATGGTGCCAAGATCGGCGATCTGATGGAAAACTCGGTGCCGGACAAGGATGCGGCCAAATGGTTTGGCGCCCCGCCCCCCGATCTGACGCTGGTTGCCCGGGTACGTGGTGCCGACTGGATTTACACCTACCTGCGCTCCTTCTACGTGGATGAGACCCGTCCGTTTGGTGTGAACAACGTGGTATTCCCGTCCGTGGGCATGCCCCATGTGCTGGAGCCGCTGCAAGGCACGCCCCGCGCCGAGTTCGCGACCCACACCGTCGACGGAGTGGAAGTACAGCAGGTTGTCAGTGTCAAATCTGACGGCAACGGTGAAATGAATAACGAAGAGTATGATCAGACGGTACTGGATCTGGTAAACTTCTTGGTCTACTCAGCTGAACCGGTACAACAGGAGCGCGAACGCATGGGCTTCTGGGTACTTGGCTTCATCGTGATCTTCTTCATCTTCACTGTGCTGTTGAAGAAGGAATTCTGGCGCGACGTTCACTAAGCGACCAGATCCGGGTAATATAATGCACGGCAATGAAGACCAAGAGGCTTCATTGCCGTTTCTGCTTTTTAATGACGGGAGGGTTCAATGGCTGTAGCTGCCAATAAGCGTTCGGTAATGACGCTGTTTTCCGGTGCCAACGATATGTTCAGCCATCAGGTGCGCATTGTCCTGGCGGAGAAGGGTGTTAGCGTAGATATCTGCCAGGTTGACCCAAGCAACCTGCCGGATGAGCTGGCCGAGCTGAACCCCTACAACACCGTACCGACTCTGGTCGATCGCGAGCTGGCGTTGTACACCTCACGCATCATCATGGAGTATCTGGACGAGCGCTTCCCGCACCCGCCCCTGATGCCGGTCTACCCTGTGGCCCGCGGCAACAGCCGTCTGATGATGCATCGTATCGAGCTGGACTGGTATTCTTTGGCCGACAAGATCATGGCGGGTACCGACGTGGATGCGGCGCGTGCCGAACTGCGGGACAACCTGCTGGCCATCGCGCCGATCTTCGGTGAAATGCCCTATTTCATGAGCGAAGAGTTTGGCCTGGTCGACTGCTACATGGCCCCGCTGCTGTGGCGTCTGCCGAGCCTCGGCATCGACTTCACCGGTCGTGGCGCCAAAGAGCTGAAGGCCTACATGGTTCGTCTGTTCGAGCGCGAGTCTTTCCAGGCTTCCCTGACTGAAGCCGAGCGCGAGATCCGTGCCGGCGTATGAGCATGGAACCGACAATGACACCCAGTCGCCCGTACCTGCTGCGGGCGTTCTTCGACTGGTTGCTGGACAATGACCTGACCCCGCATCTAGTGGTCAACGTCAACATCCCTCATGTGATGGTGCCGATGCAGTTTGTCCAGGATGGACAGATAGTGCTGAACATCGCACCCCGTGCGGTAGGGCAGTTCCACATGGACAATGAAGCCATCAGCTTCAGCGCCCGTTTTGGTGGTGTCTCCCAGCAGGTTTACATCCCGATGGCGGCCGTATTGGCCATCCATGCCCGGGAAAACGGCGTGGGAACCCTGTTTCCGCCCGAGCCGGGTTATGACCTCTGGCTGGAGCAAGCCGAAGCGCCGGTGGAACCCGAGCCGGAACCGCCGCGTCCGAGCGGTCGTCCGACCCTGAAGGTCATCAAATAAAAAACGCAGCCAACTGGCTGCGTTTTTTTATGCCGAGCATCGGTAGTCAGTGCTAGTTCTGGGCGAACTCGAAGGCCTTGATCACGCGTTTCACGCCGCTGACGTGGCGGGCGATCTCGACGGCGTGATCCCCTTCTTGGCGGGTCACCAGGCCAATCAGGAATACCTCGCCATTCTCGGTGACCACCTTGACCTTGGCACTGTCAAAATTCTTGGCACCCAGCATGTCTGCCCGCACCTTGGAGGTTATCCAGGAGTCGTTGCTGCGAACCCCTATGCTGACCGGCTGGCCGAGGCGCAATTCGTTGTAGACGTGGCGCACCCCCTCGATGCGGGCCACTATCTTGCCAGCTTCGAGCTTGTAAGCGTCAGAAGGTGTCTGGCCGACCAGCAGCACGCGGCCGTTGTTGCTGTAGACGCTGATCTTGCTGGCCGCGCTGAGCGGCTTGTTGTCAGCCAGCAGGTTGGCCGCTTTCAACTCGATGGCCTGATCGTCCCACTGGGCGCCCAGGGTGCGGCGATCGCCGGAGGCTTTGGCGGTGCCGGCGGCACCGCCAACCACTACGGCCGCGCAGCCTTGCAGCAGCAGGGTGCCGGCCAGCAGGCCGAGCAGGAGCATTTGCTTGTTCATGGTTTCAATCTTCCTGTTGCGGGAAAAGAGTCTGGTCGATGAGATCACACAGGCAGTGCAGGGTCAACAGGTTCACTTCCAGAATGCGGGGTCGACGAGCCGACGGCACCCGGATCTCCACGTCGTTGGGACCGAGCAGGCCGGCGATCTCGCCGCCGTCACCACCACCCAGCACCACTATGGTCATGTCGCGGGAGAGGGCGGCCTCGGCAGCCTTGATCAGGCTGCGGCTGTTGCCCGTGGTGGTGATGACCACCAGGATGTCGCCGGGCTGACCGAGCGCCCGGATCTGCTTGGCATACACCTCTTCAAAACCGTGGTCGGTGGCGATGGCGCTGATGGTGGCCATGTCAGGGGTCAGCGCCATGCCGGGCAGGGAAGGGCGCTCGGTTTCGTAGCAGTTGACCAATTCCGAGATGAACAGCTGGGCCAGCGCTGCGGAAGGACCGTTGCCGCATGCCATCACCTTGTGGCCATTGAGCAGGCAGATGGTCAGCATCTGGGCTGCGGTATGGATGGCATCCGGCAGCGCCTCGGCGGCGGCTATCTTGGTCTGGATGCTCTCGGTGTAGTTCTCTTTGATGCGGTCAGTCATGGGGTCCTCTTAAAATGCGTTCTGGATCCAGTCTGGCTGGTCGCCCTCGAACGCGATCACATCGAATCGGCAGGCCTGGCTGGCCTCGTTGATGGCATGTTGCTTGAAATAGTGGCGCGCTGCCAGCACGATCTTGTGCTGCTTGCGCCGGGTGACCGAGGCGGCTGCGCCGCCATGGCTGGTTTGGGCGCGGTAGCGGACCTCAACAAACACCAGGGTCTCTCCCTGGCGCATGATGAGATCGATCTCGCCGCCCCGGCAGCGGTAGTTGCGGGTCAAGGGTTGCAGGCCGCGGGCCTGCAACCAATGTTCCGCTAGCTGCTCAAAGTGCTGTCCCTTGCTCGGTGCTGACGGGAACAGGTTCTGCCACTGCTGGTGCATCCGTGCCAATAGACCCTTCATGGGGGGCTCCCTCGAGCTGAGGCATGGCACTGTCACTGACCAGCTTGCCATTCTGGTAGGTGGCCCAGTCCAGTACCCGCACTATGTTGCCGCTGGCATCCACGCTCAGCTGGCCGCTCATGCCAGGCTGCTGCATGGCATTGACCTTGCGCATTTGCTGCAGATTTTCCGCCAGCGCCACGGCATCGTAGCCCAGCGCGAACAGGCGCAGCAGGTCACCCTGGGTTTGCGGCCAAAGCAGGGCGATCTGTTCGCGCTGCTTCTCGTAACCGCCCAGCAGCAGTGGCATGTCGGAGATATGCATGCCGTTGAGCTCGGAAGCCACTTCGGTGGTGGCGCTGTCATAGCTGCGCGAGCTGCTGTAGATCGGCAGGCTGCCCATCGGATTGACCGAGATGTCCACATACGGCTTGATCATCCGGGTCTCCAGGCTGTTGGCGACCACATAGACCACGTCGATGCTGCGCGGCACCGTGTCAGCAAGCTGCACCACTTCGCCGGCCCGGGCGGTGGAGCGACCGCTCAGGGCGTTCTTGACCATGCCCTGCACTTCGTTGCGAGCGCCGAAGGTGGCGACGACCGGCTTGTCCTGGCTCACGGTGGCCCAGGCCTGTTCGAACGCCTTGATGCTGCCATAGCCGATCCGGCCCTGGGCGGCGATCAGCAGCGGCTTGCGATAGCCCTGACCGTAGAGGTACTGGGCGGCCTGCGCTGCATCGGCGGCGGCGGAGAGGGAGAAGTAGAAGGTGTTGTCATTGACGATCGGCTTGTCCAGCTCGTTGAGCGCCAGCACCGGCACGGTCGGATTGGACTTGAGCAGCTCCTCGACCCGGTCTTTGAGCAGCGGGCCGATGATCATGTTGGCCCCTTCCTGAATCGCCTGTTTGTAGAGCTCGCCCATCGCCTTGGTCTGGGTGTCGTAGAAGTTCAGGGTGAACTGGCCCTGATTCTCCTTGTAAGACATCAGCATGCCGTTACGGATGGCGGCGCCCTGCGGCTCTAGATTGCCGGAGAGCGGCAGGAACACGGCGATCTGCTGCAGGGTATTGATGTTGCTGGTCGCCAGATCGCCCAGACCCGCCGGCATGTCTTTCTGGGCCGGGTGGTTCGGGAAGGCCTGCTTCCAGCCAGCGAGCTGGCGCGCCAGCTGATTGGGCTGGGCGCCGAACTCGTTCACCAGCTCTGCCAGTCGCAGCCAGCCGGTAGTCACGTCGGGAGCCGGCGCCTCTTCCAGTGCCTGCAGGGTGGAGGGGGTCATGCTTTTGAGCAGTGACCAGATTTGCTGGTGATTAGTCGCCAGCTCATTCTGGGCCAGGTAGGGCTCCAGCAGGATCAGCGACTTGGCGGCACCGAACTTGTTGTTGATGTCCAGTTGCAGCACCACCCGCTGGCGATACCAGTCCTTCTGGGTATCGGCATCCAGCGCCACCTCGGGCTTGCCCTCCAGCAGGATCAGCGCCTGGTTGGCGTTGCCCTGGGCGAGCAGCAGGTGAGCCTGCAACAGTTGCAGCTGGGCCTTTTGCTCGGCGCTCTGGCCCTGCTTCTGTAGTTGCTGGAACAGGGCCGCAGCCGGCTTGGCCTGGCCGAGCGCCAGATAGCTGCGCGCCGCCATCACTTGCCAGGTGAAGGCTTCGGCCGGTTTGGCCGGATCCACCTGTGCCAGATACCACTGGGCATTCTTGGTCAGATCCGAGAAGGCCGACGGCATGCCGGATTGTCCGGCTGATTGATTGGGCTCCGACGCACAGGCGGCAAGCAGTACTGCCGCGAGTAGGATGCCGAAGAGTCGTGATACACTTAGCTGCTTTGTAACCCGGTTCAAGTTCATTCCCCGACCAGTGTTGAAATTCTCCATAGTGTAAACGGGCCAATATGGCGACACAATTGTCGGGACACTCGGAGCTCCCATGAGTGACATCCCAACCCTGTACATAGTCCCCACCCCGATCGGCAATCTGGCTGACATTACCCAGCGTGCATTGGACATTTTACGCAGTGTCGATCTGGTGGCTGCCGAGGATACCCGTCATACCGGCATCCTGCTCAGCCACTATCAAATCTCGGTGCCCACCTTCGCGCTGCACGATCACAACGAACAGCAGAAGGCGGACGTGCTGATCGGCCGGATAAAAGAGGGCAAGAGCGTGGCCCTGGTCTCCGATGCCGGCACCCCGCTCATCAGCGACCCCGGTTATCACCTGGTCACCCGTTGTCGCGAAGCCGGGGTCAAGGTAGTGCCGCTGCCCGGCCCCTGTGCCGCGATCACGGCGCTGTCCGCGGCCGGGCTGCCCACCGACCGGTTTGCCTTCGAAGGCTTTTTGCCGGCAAAAGCCAAGGGCCGTGACGACCGTTTGCAGGCGGTGATCGAAGACACCCGCTCACTGGTGTTCTACGAATCCCCGCGTCGGGTGCAGGACACGGTGGAAGCAATCGCCCGCATTCTCGGCGAACGCCAGGTGGTGGTGTGTCGCGAGCTGACCAAGACCTTCGAGTCGATCCACGGTCTGCCCGCCTCCGAGATGCTGGTCTGGCTGGGCGAGGACGAAAATCGCTGCCGCGGCGAGATCGTGCTGGTGGTCGCGGGCGCCAATAAAACGGAAGAGGAGCTGCCGGCCGAGGCGATCCGTACCCTGGGACTGCTGGTTGCCGAACTGCCGCTCAAAAAAGCGGCGGCGCTCACCGCCGAGATCCACGGGGTGAAGAAGAACGCGCTCTACAAGTACGGCCTCGAACATTACTGAGGCGGATAAATGCAGGCCGGAGGCCAGCCTTGGCGTTGTCTGGCCTGGCTTCGAGTGCGATTAACTCGGTCAAAACTCAATTGCAGGTTTACCCGAGGTGCCGGACAAGGCTATAATCCGCGCCCGGAGTTGGCTGGGCAATCGCTGCTTCGTCGTTGTGTCCCTCGGGACAGACGGGCGGAGGGGAGGAAAGTCCGGGCTTCATAGGGCAGGGTGCCAGGTAACGCCTGGGGGGCGTGAGCCTACGACCAGTGCAACAGAGAGCAAACCGCCGATGGCCCGCAAGGGATCAGGTAAGGGTGAAAGGGTGCGGTAAGAGCGCACCGCGCGACTGGCAACAGTTCGTGGCACGGTAAACTCCACCCGAAGCAAGACCAAATAGGCCCCTATTGGCGCGGCCCGCGTTGGGGGCGGGTAGGTTGCTTGAGCCAGCGAGCGATTGCTGGCCTAGAGGAATGATTGCTACCCGGGGCAACCCGGTACAGAACCCGGCTTACAGGCCGACTCCGACCTATTCAAGGTATGCAAATACCAACCAATCCCGGCACCTTCTGGTGCCGGGATTTTTATTATGGAGTTGCGGGGCTGGTGCGTGGCGCCTTTTAGGGTTTTGTAATAAAGTTCTCGCCCATTCTGGTCGCTCTAAGTCGGCTGGACTATCTGTACCGATCACATGGCTGGCCTGATAGACGCCTTTGTGGCTGTAAGGTGAAATAAGAATGGCTAAGGTGGATTTTGAATGTCATCAAGCGGCGTAATGCTCACACCTTCCCGGTTGCTCTGTGCACAGCGGGGCAAAACTCTTCCCCATTACGATCTTCTTGGTATTGAACGTGCCGACCAGGAACGACTCAAACAAATCAATGCCCTGTTGGGAACCTTTTCTCTGCAAGCGGCAGGGTGTATGGCCCAGCTTTTCAATAGTGCGGATTGTGAACTGAATTATCAGGAGTTCACCGTGCTGGCATCTCCGGAGCATGACGACGGTCTGATCTGGGTTGAAGCTCGCAGTGCACTCGATGCGCATCGGGTTGCCTATTTTTCTATCTCGCCGGCCGTCATATATCGCCTGGCCGTGCTCTTTTTTGGTGGTGCATTGCGCGACCAGAGCGAGGCTCCCTCCCATGGTAAAGGGCTGACCGATACCGAGCAGCGACTGATGCTGCGTCTTTGCCAATATCAGGTCGACATCTGGTCTTCATGTCTGGGATTGGGCGATCTTGATTGGCAGCTGACCCTGATTACCCGCGATGCATTACCGCAATCACGGTTGTGGATGGCAGAGGCCAACCTGACCGTTGGCAGTTTTGCCCATGATTGGCGGCTCTGGTTGGTACCACCTGCCGAGAGTAACGGTTGCTCTGTGGGACATGATTTGCAAGATGGTGCATTGGAGCAGGCATTGACACATGTGCCAGTGCGGTTGCGCGTGGTCATGGGGCAACTATCCATGACACTGGCCGATCTGGAGTGCCTCAAGGTAGGCGATGTGCTCTCGCTGGATCTACCGGAGGTAGTTCCGGCCCTGATTGGCAATCGTTCCTGTTTCAGCGGACGAGTCGCCGAACATAAAGGCAACCTGGTCTATCAGGTCGCGACAGTTGTAGAGGAATAATCACATCATGAACGAGCACAATATGAACGACCCGCTGGACCTGGATGGACTGGATCAACTGTTTGGTGATGATATCAGCATGCCGAGTGCCGCCGATTACATGTCCCCCACCAGTAGCAGCAAGCAGCGTGATCTCTCCTTTTTTCGCCAGATCCCGGTCAAAGTGACATTGGAAGTGGCCAGCACCGAAGTGCCGCTCGGTGATTTGATGCGTGTTGAAGAAGGGGCCGTGATCGAGCTCGACAAGTTGGCTGGTGAACCGCTGGATGTTCGAGTCAACGGCCGATTGCTTGCCAAGGGAGAAGTGGTCGTGGTCAACGGCAAGTATGGCCTGCGTCTGGTGGATGTGATCGACACCAATCTGCTGGGTGGCATGGACGACTGATGCGCCATCTGCTGTTTGCTCTGCTGTTGTTTTCGCTGCCCGGCTGGGGGGCGGATATGACGCTGTTCTCAGTACTGCCTGGGGCTGGTGGTGGCGAGGACTACAACATCAAGTTGCAGATCCTCTTCTTCATGACCCTGTTGGGATTGTTGCCGACTCTGTTGCTGATGATGACGAGTTTTACTCGTATTATCATAGTGTTGGCAATTTTACGGCAGGCGATGGGATTGCAGCAAAGCCCGCCTAATAGGGTGTTGATCGGTATCAGCCTGATCCTGACGTTGGTCATCATGCGTCCGGTCTGGACCGATATGTATCAGAACGCGTTTGTTCCCTACGATCAGAACGAAATTACCTTGTCGGAAGGGCTGGCCCGGGCTGAAAAACCGCTGCGTCACTTTATGCTGGCCCAGACCCGGGAGCCGGATCTGGAGCAGATGCTGCGGATCTCCGGTGAGCCCACCACCCTCAGCAAGGCCGACGTCCCGTTTGGTGTCTTGTTGCCGGCGTTTGTGCTGAGCGAGCTAAATACGGCATTCCAGATCGGATTCATGTTGTTTATCCCCTTTCTGGTGATCGATTTGGTGGTGGCCAGCGTGCTGATGGCGATGGGGATGATGATGTTGTCCCCTCTGATCATTTCATTGCCATTCAAGCTGATGGTGTTCGTGCTGGTAGACGGCTGGTCGATGACGGTCGGTACGCTGGCGGCCAGTTTTGGTGGGGGAGGCTGACATGACGCCGGAGCAGAGTGTTGCGCTGGTTGGCGGTGCCGTCAACCTGGTCGTGGTGATGGTGTCGGTGCTGATTGTTCCCGGCCTCGTCATCGGCCTCATCGTCAGCGTGTTCCAGGCCGCAACGCAGATCCAGGAGCAGACCCTCAGCTTTCTGCCTCGTTTTTTGGTAACCCTGATGACGCTCATCTTTACCGGAAACTGGCTGCTCTCCCAAATCACTACCCTGTTCCACGATCTGTTTTTGAAGATACCCGGATTGATCGGATGAATTCTCTGCTGTCCCTCAGCGCAGCCGACCTGACGGCCTGGTTGGGGCAGTGGTGGTGGCCGTTTATCCGGATCGCCACCGCCTTTTGGGTGATGCCCATCTTCGGTGATGGTCGGTTGCCGCCCCAGGTTCGTCTGTTTCTTGCCTTCATCATCAGCCTGCTGCTGGCGCCCATGCTCAAGGGCATGCCCGTGGTCGACCCTTTCAGCACGGGCGCGCTGGTGCTGACCATAGAGCAGTTATTGTTTGGACTGCTGTTCGGGCTTTGTGTCCAGATGCTGTTCATGATCATGACCATGGCCGGTCAGATCCTCTCCATGCAGATGGGTCTGGCGATGGCGGTGATGAATGATCCCAGCAACGGAGATACGGCCCCCATCGTCAGCCAGCTGATGCTTATCTTCTGCTCATTGTTGTTTCTCGGCCTGAACGGGCACTTGGTTACACTGGACGTGCTGGTGCAGAGCCTGCGGAGCTGGCCGCCCGGTTCCTCGCTCGATCTGCTGGATATGAAGGGCGTCATCGGTCTGTTTGGCTGGAGTATCGGAGCCGCCCTGATCCTGACTCTGCCAGCCGTGGTTGCCATGTTGATGGTCAACCTTACCTTCGGGGTGATGAACAGAACCGCCCCTTCCTTGAATATCTTTTCGCTGGGCTTTCCCATGACGCTGATGCTGGGCCTGCTGACCATGGCCATTTCCATCAGCGGCGTACCTGCTCGTTACCTTGATCTGGTGACCTATGTGCTGGAACAGCTCAGGGCATTGACACCTTCATGAGTCAGAACAGCGCTCAGGATAAAACCGAAGAGGCCTCTTCCCAGAAACTGCGCAAGGCACGGGAAGAGGGGCAAATTGCGCGCTCAAAGGAGCTGAGCTCGGCCGGGCTGCTGTTGTTGGGAGGGCTAGCCATGCAATGGATGGTGCCCAGCTTCGGTAACTTCTTTGCCGAGTTGATGAAACGCCCCCAGCGTTTCGACTGGCAGGGGGCCCGGGATCCCCAGATGATGCTCCACTGGACGGCAGAAGCCCTGCTCAGCATGTTGTGGGTCTTGCTGCCTCTGTTCGGTTTTCTGGCCCTGCTGCTGGTGCTGCTCAGCATTGTTCCGGGCGGCATGGTACTGACCTGGAAGAAACTCCTGCCCAGTGCGGAAAAAATCAATCCGCTCAAAGGGCTTAAACGGATGTTCTCGTCTCACAGCATGATGGAGTTACTCAAGTCGGTACTCAAGATCCTGCTCATTGGTTCGACGCTGGCCTTGATGTTGCAGCACCAGTGGCCCTTGCTGATGATGATGAACCGAATGCCTCCCCAGGCTGCGATGGAGCAGGCGCTGCGCATTCTTTCGCAGGCATTTATTTTGCTTGGTTCCGTGCAGATGCTGATTGCCGTGTTGGACGTGCCTTATCAGCGCTGGTCGTTGAACAAGCAGTTGCGCATGACCAAGCAGGAGGTCAAGGATGAGCACAAGAATAGCGAAGGCCGACCCGAGATAAAGGCCAAGATTCGCCAGGTTCAGGGGATGCTTGCCAGGGCGCGCATTGAACAGCGTGTGCCGCAGGCTGATGTGATCATCGTCAACCCGACCCATTATGCGGTGGCCATCAAGTATGACCCTGCTCGGGCCAATGCACCTTATGTGATTGCCAAAGGGGTCGACGGCATGGCGGAGCGTATCCGTCAGGTCGCAAAGCAGCACGACAAGATGATCATGAGTCTGCCTGAGCTGACCCGGGCCATTTACTACTCCACCCGGGTGGACCAGGAGGTGCCGGCGGGCCTCTATACCGCGGTCGCCTATGTGCTGAACCATGTATTGCAGTTACGGGCCTATGCGGCTGGCAAGGGGAAAAAACCCAATCCTCTTGCACCTTTGCATGTGCCGCCCGAGTTACGTCAACCTGAGAGGTAAGTTGTGAACTGGCGTGTATTGACCAAATCCTATACCGCGATCCCCATGATGCTCCTGGCCATTCTGGCCATGATGATCCTGCCTCTGCCGGGTTGGCTGCTGGATGCTCTGTTTACATTCAACATAGTGTTGGCAGTGCTGGTGTTGCTGGTTTCCGTCTCGGCTCGTCGACCGCTCGATTTTTCCGTGTTCCCGACCGTGCTGCTGGTTGCCACCTTGATGCGACTGTCGCTGAACGTCGCTTCTACCCGGGTGGTGTTGCTGCATGGTCATGAAGGGCATGAGGCTGCGGGCAAGGTCATTCAAGCCTTTGGTGAGGTGGTGATTGGCGGCAACTATGTCGTCGGTCTGGTGGTCTTCGTGATCCTGATGATCATCAACTTCGTGGTGATCACCAAGGGGGGAGAGCGGATCTCCGAGGTATCCGCCCGTTTCACCCTGGATGCCATGCCGGGCAAACAGATGGCGATCGATGCCGATCTCAATGCCGGCACCATGGATCAGCATCAGGCGCGAGCAAGGCGTGATGAGATCGCGAGGGAAGCCGACTTCTACGGTGCGATGGATGGCGCGTCCAAATTCGTGCGTGGTGATGCCATTGCCGGTCTGCTGGTACTCATCATCAACCTGGTTGGCGGTTTGGCCATCGGTATCTTCCAGCACTCTCTGCCAGTTGCTGAGGCGTTCCAGAGCTATGCATTGCTCACTATCGGTGATGGTCTGGTTGCCCAGATCCCCTCCCTGCTGATGTCCACTGCAGCGGCCATCATAGTGACCCGGGTCAGTGATGAAGGAGAGATGTCTGATCAGGTGGGTCAGCAGATCCTGGCATCGCCCCGGGTAATCTACACTGCGGCTGCCATCATGCTGATACTGGGTCTGGTACCCGGTATGCCCATGCTGGCATTCCTCAGCTTCGCCGCCGTACTGGCCTGGGCTGGCTGGAGCGTGAGCAAGCGGCGGGCCAATGAACCGGATCTGGATGCCGCGCAAGAATTGACTCGTCAGCTGGTTCAGCCGGAACCACAGGGGCTGGAGTGGCAGGATTTGCTGCCGGTCGATGCGGTTGCCATTGAACTGGGTTACCGGCTGGTACCACTGGCTGAGGCCGACAAGGGGGCTGAATTGCTGGCTCGGGTGCGGGGCATTCGTAAAACCTTGTCAGAACAGTATGGTTTTCTGCTGCCCGAAATCCGGGTACGTGACAACCTGCAACTGCAGCCGGATCAATACCGGATCAAGCTGTCAGGTGTAGGGCTGGCGACCGGTAACGTGGATTGCCAGCGGTTGATGGCGATCAGTAGTGGTGAAACCTATGGTGCGCTGGACGGTGAGCTGACTCAGGATCCGGCCTATGGCATGAGTGCAGTCTGGATCTCGCCTGAGAACAAGGCCAAGGCTCTGAACCTGGGCTATTCGGTGGTCGATTCTGCGACCGTCATCGCCACCCATGCAAGCAAGCTGCTCAGGGAGCAATTGGATGGGTTGTTCGGTCATGACGAGGTCGGCAAGCTCGGCCAGCACCTGGCTACCCAGTCTCCTCGTCTGGCGGAAGAACTGAATCTGGCGCTGACCCAAATGCAGCAATTGCGAGTTTTTCGTCAACTGCTCAAGGAGCAGATCAGCCTGACCGATATCCGCACCATTGCCACTACCCTGCTGGATGCGAGTGAGTTGACCAAGGATCCGGTTCTGCTGGCCTCCGATGTACGTTGTGCGCTCAAGCGCCAGATTGTCAGACAGGCTATCGGCAACCGGGATGTACTGGCCACCTTTACGCTGGATGATCGGCTGGAGCAAACCTTGCTGGCGGCCATGAACCAGTCCCAGCAGCAAGGCAAGATCCAGCTGGACAGTTTTCCGGTTGATCCCCAGTTGCTGGCGCAATTGCAGCAAAACATGCCGCTGGTGAAGGAGCAATTGCAACAGCAGGGACATGCTCCCGTGCTGGTGGTCATGCCTCAACTTCGCCCCCTGATGGCACGCTATGCCCGTTCATTTTCAAAAGGCCTCAAAGTGCTCTCTTATAATGAAATTCCGGAGGATTTGCGGGTGGAAGTTATTGGCACCTTGGGCTGAAGCAGAACTGCCATGTTAATGAACTGACAGGAAGATGATATTCCGCATATCTACTTGAATTGTCATTGGAAGCCGTTATGATGTGACTGTTTTTGACGCACTTGATGTTAAAAATAAATAACAAATATAACAATTCACATGTGCCATGCAGCTCCCACCGAATAGGTGGTGCCGCCTTGTCCCAATACGGACAGTCGCATGATAAAGGCAAACTGAACTGAAAAGTCAGGACGCAAAGCCTCCGGTCTAATAGCAGGAATGCTAATGATAGCGGGGTTACCAAGGCCATTGTCACCGCCTTGATATCACTTCTCACCCAATAGATGACGTCTTTTTTGGCGCCTTTTGGGGATGGTGCGCTTTTATTTTTGACACATCAGTTCTGTTGATTGGTTTGTCCACAATCACGGGTTCGGGTTCCTATGCTTTCGGATTTATCTACTAAAAAAAACTCAAGGCCAATCGCTATTGAGAGTGCTCCCCATTTGTTATTGATTGGCTCTTCGTTATCAAATGGAAACGATATTGCAGGAATATTGTTGGCCCATGGCTATAACATTTCCTGTGTTGATTCCATCAGCAAATCAAAATTAATTCTCGCTGATAATTCAGTTAATCTGATCCTGCTCGATATGGATGCCATGACCGAAGCCGGTCCGCAATTGGTACATGATTTCAGTGGTACTGATTGCATGGTGTTGGTCAACGAACATCAAGCCTATCTTGCGGCGGAAGCGATGCGGGCGGGGGCCATCGACTATATCATCAAACCCTTCAGTGGCCAGCAGATGGTTGATGCGGTGAAGGGGGCGCTGCGTTTGCGTCAATCCATTCCCAATCTGATCGCTGTCTCCGCCATGAGCCTGCAGGTACTGCAACTGGCCCGCCGCGCGGCCAAGACCCCTGCTACCATTCTGATTGGTGGTGAGTCCGGTACCGGCAAGGAGCGATTGGCCCGTTATATCCACGATATGTCCAGCCGGTCCGGTCGACCATTCGTTGCCATCAACTGCGCAGCTATCCCCGAATCCATGCTCGAGTCCATTTTGTTTGGTCACAATAAGGGCGCGTTTACCGGTGCAACGGGAGCCCAGGCCGGGAAATTCGAGCAGGCCCAGGGAGGCACGCTGTTGCTCGACGAAATCTCCGAACTGCCGTTGACGCTGCAGGCAAAATTGCTGCGGGTCTTGCAGGAGAAAGAAGTTGAACGGCTCGGCAGCCACCAAACCATTGCGCTGGATGTCCGGATCATCGCCGCCAGCAACAAGGATCTACGTACCCTCGTCACGGCAGGTCAGTTTCGGGAAGATCTGTTTTACCGCCTTGATGTGTTGCCCATGAGCTGGCCTGCATTGCGCGAGCGCCCCGACGACATATTGCCGCTGGCGAAATACTTCATTGAACGGCATGCCCCGCAGCAGGGCTATCGCCTCAGTGAAAATGCGCGCAAGCAACTGCTGACATACGGCTGGCCCGGCAATGTCAGGGAGTTGGACAATGTCATACAACGTTCATTAATCATGGCTCGCGGATTGCATATTCAGGCCGTCGATTTGATGCTGCCCAGTTACACCATTGAATCCGACGATGCGTTGCCGGAAGTGCTTTCCGCCCCGGAAGGGCTGAGTGAGACTCGCCGCTACGCAGAATTTCAATTTGTACTAGAGACCTTGCGCCGCTTTCGCGGCCATCGGACCCGCACGGCTGAAGCCCTTGGGATGACGACCCGGGCACTGAGATACAAGCTGGCGGCCATGCGTGAGCAGGGCATAGATATTGAGCAGCAGCTTCAAAACTAAGGGATAAACCGAGTGAAGATTGAAATGATGTCATCACAGGTGACGCTCTTGCAGCAGATGCAGGAGATGCAGCGAGTCGCCAGCCAAACCCCTGTTATCGAATCAAATGATGTCTCGAACGTATTATTCGGTGACGCCATGCGCGATGTGGTTGGCCGGGTCAACGAACAACAAAATATCGCCTCACGGCTGATGACTGCCGTGGATGCGGGTCAGAGCGATGATCTGGTTGGTGCCATGGTCGCCAGCCAGAAAGCGGGCCTCAGTTTCTCCGCCCTCATGCAGGTGCGAAACAAGCTGATGACCGGTTTCGACGACATTATGCGTATGCCACTCTGAGGTAAGTGATGACTGAACTGGTAACGTCCCCGCAAGGGGCTTCGGATTCCTTCAGAACACGCGTCCAGGAGGGGTTGCGCAACTGGCGCAGTCTGTCCCGCGACAACAAATCCATCCTGACCATAGCGCTGCTCGCCGCCATCGTGGCGGGCACCATAGTGGTGATCCTGTGGACCTCCAGCAAGAACTACGTCCCTCTTTACGGCAAGCAGGAGTTGTATGACACGGCCAACATCATGGAGATGTTGGAAAAAGAGCAGGTGCCATTCAGGCTGGAGAAGAGCTCCGGCCAGATCCTGGTGCCAGAAAATCAGCTGGCCCATGTGCGCATGGCGCTGGCGGCCAGAGGGGTAAGGGCCGCCATGCCCGCCGGTCTGGAAGGGCTGGACAATGTGACCGGCCTCGGGACCAGCGAGTTCATGGAGGGAGCCCGTTACCGGCATGCGCTGGAAGGAGAGCTGGCGAGAACCATCATTTCTCTGGATGCGGTGCGCAGTGCCCGCGTGCATCTGGCGATCCCCAAGCGGACACTGTTCGTCGGCCGGGATGAAGAGAAGCCAAGTGCCTCCGTCATGCTGGACCTGCAGCCTGGTCAGGCCATGGAGCCTGGACAGGTCGAAGCGATCGCCAATCTGGTCGCTGGCAGCATCTCCGGTATGAAGCCGGGGGCAGTGACCATAGTGGATCAGGCGGGTCAGCTGCTCAGCGCCGAACTGGGAGACAAGGCTGGCTTTGGCAAGCAGAGCGTGCAGCAGATGGAGTATGTACGAAAGCTAGAGCAGTACATCCGTCAGCGCGCCAACGACATGCTCTATCCCATGCTGGGCACCGGCAACTTCAGGGTACAGATTGCTGCCGACGTGAACTTCAATGCGGTAGAGGAGACCCAGCAACAGCTGGATCCACAGGGCGTGGTCACCAAGGAGTCCAGCAAGTCGGACAAAACCATTGATGCGCTGGCATTGGGGATCCCCGGCGCCTTGTCCAATCGCCCGCCCGAAACGACCCCCAAGACTGAACAACCAGCACAGAATCAGGGGGCGGCCAGTGCAGAAGCCCAGAAGAACGATTCTCGTACCGAGCGCCAAGAGGTCAACAAGCAGTACGAAAACAGCCGCACCATAGTGCACACCCGCTACCAGCAAGGTCGCCTGGAGAAGATGAATGTCTCCATCTTGCTGAATCAGCAGAGTGCCCCCAAGGGTGGCTGGAATGAACAGCAGCTGGAGCAGATCCGGCAGATGGTGGAACGTTCGGTGGGGTTTGACGATACCCGTGGCGATCAGATCAGCCTGCAGGTATTCGATTTTACCGGTGCCGTGCCGATCGCTCCGCCCGAGTCGAGCTGGTGGGAAACCCCGTACTGGCAGGACTCTCTGCGTTATCTGGTGGGCGGCCTGCTTGGCCTGACGCTGGTGTTCTTCGGCATAAGACCGTTGGTCAAACATCTGGTGCGTACCCAGCAGTTGCCTGAGGAAACCGCGACCGAAGAGCAAGATGAGCCGCTGGAACCGACAGTGGGTCTTTCCATGCGCCGGGATGATGATGCGGCTCTGGCTGCCCCCGCGATGGGCAATGGTTTGATCCGCTCTGACAACCAGATGGAACCGCAGTTCTCCTCGCTGGATCTGGAGGCTTTGCCAGAGCCGGGCTCCGAACTTGAAGTACAGCTCAAACACCTGCAACTGCTGGTGGAAAAAGACACGGCGCGCGTCGCGGAAGTGGTCAGATCATGGGTGAGTGGCAATGAACAACGTTAACCTGAACCAAAACGCCGTCGACATCGACATCGACAATCTGGAGAAGGCCGCGATTCTGCTGCTGAGCATGGGGACCGAGGCTGCCGCCAAGGTGATGCAAAAGCTGTCCCGTGATGAGGTACAACGACTTATCTCCAAGATGGCTGGCCTGTCAGGGGTCAGTTCGATGGAAGCCAAGTGGACGCTGCAGCAGTTCTTCAATCAGTACCGTGAACAGAGCGGCATTGGCAGCGCCTCACGCGAGTATCTGGAACAGACGCTGGATCTGGCGCTGGGTCAGCGCCTCTCCCGCAGCCTGCTCGACAGCCTGTATGGCGACGTGATGAGCCAGGACATCCAGCGTTTGCAGTGGGTACCCGCCGAGGTGCTTGCCCGTTTCTTCCGCAATGAACATCCACAGATGCAGGCCGTGTTGCTGGCCTTCCTGCCCCCGCAGACGGCATCCGCCGTGCTGGATGCTCTGCCGGGTTCGGTGCACGACGATCTGCTGGTTCGTGTTGCCAGTCTCAACAGTGTCAGCGAACACGTGCTGGGAGAATTGCGTCTGACCCTGGACCGTTGTCTTGCTTATGTTGCCGATCAGTCGGGAGCCAAGGTCAACGGGGTGCGCCAGGTGGCGGACATTCTGAACCGCTATCAGGGTGACAAGGAGCAGATGCTCTCTCTGCTGCGCGAACACGATGGCGACATGGCGCTGGAAATCGAGAAAAACATGTTCGATTTCATGGCGTTGCGCCGTCAGACCGACGAAACCCTGCAGCGTCTGGTGCAGGAGCTGCCAGGCGATCTGCTGGCGTTGGCACTGAAAAATACCGAGGCCAGCTTCCGCAAGGTGGTGCTGGGAGCCATGCCGAAGCGGATGGCACAGGCGTTGGAAGCC
Organism: Aeromonas sp. V90_14; assembly: GCF_029967615.1. Taxonomy (NCBI): domain Bacteria; kingdom Pseudomonadati; phylum Pseudomonadota; class Gammaproteobacteria; order Aeromonadales; family Aeromonadaceae; genus Aeromonas; species Aeromonas sp. V90_14. The sequence continues at coordinate 50,971 of NZ_JASCAS010000006.1, forward strand.
CAGATTCAGGGACAGGGCAGTGTCTCTCTGCGCAAGGTCGAACAGGCCCGCGAAGAGGTGATGCAGCTGGTCCGCGAATTGGTGGAGCAGGGCGAAGTCGAATTCCAGCTATTCGAAGAACCCACCGTCAATTAACAGGAGGCGTCCATGAGCCACAGTGTGCGCAAGCTGGCGGCGGGAGCCACCCGTCTCTATCGTTTCCCGTCCTTGGGACAGAGTGGAGAAGAGGCACAGAGCCAGCAGGAACAATTCGAATTCGGCTATCAGCAGGGTCTGGAACAAGGTCACGACGAAGGATATCAGTCAGGGTACCAGCAGGGCCTGACCAGCGGTCTGGTGGAAGGGGAGGCGAAGGGGCTACAACAAGGGCAAACCCGCGGGTTTGCCCAGGGACTGGCGGAAGGGCGAGCCTCTTTCGATCAGGCCATGGTGCCGTTTGCCAAATTGCAGGCGCAATGGGAGTCCCTGACCCGCAGCCGCATGCAGGAACAGAAGGAACTGGTTGCCCAGCTGGTTGCCCAGGTGGCGAAGCGGGTGATCCAGGCCGAGTTTACGCTCAATCCGCAACAGGTGCTCAAACAGGTAGAACAGGCGTTGGCGAGCCTGCCAGCCACCTCGGAAGAACTGGTGATCTATCTCAGCGAAGGGGATCGGCAGCGACTGGCAGAGCAGGGGGTGACCCGCTGCGAGGGGTGGCCATTGCAGGTGGACCCGGCACTGGGAATAGGCGATGCACGCCTTGAGACCCGGGCGGCGGTCATTGAGGTCAACACGAGCGAACGCCTTGCCGCCTGTATGGAGCAGCTCAACAGCACACTGGAATTGCCCCAGGATGCATGAAGCCCTGCAACAGGCGCTCACATCGGCGCTGGACAGTTTTGATAATGTCCCCGGCTTTCGCCGCTATGGCCGGCTGGTGCGGGTGACGGGGTTGACGCTGGAGGTGGTGGGCTGCCAGCTGGTGATGGGTCAGCGTTGCCGGGTCGATACTGCGACAGGCACGCCATTGCTGGCTGAAGTGGTGGGCTTCAACCGCGATGTCTCCTATCTGATGCCGCTGCAACCGATGGGCGGTCTCTATGCCGGAGCCCGGGTGCTGCCCATCGACGGTGAAGAGACGATTCGGGTTGGTGAACACCTGCTGGGTCGTGTCGTCGATGGCCTGCTGCAGCCACTGGATGGCCGGCCGCTGCGCGATGAGGGGGAGCATGTAGCGCTGTTCTCTTCCCCCCCGAACCCTTTGCTGCGTACACCGGTTCGTGAGCCGCTGGATGTAGGCATCCGCGCCATCAACGGCTTGCTGACGGTCGGCAAGGGACAGCGGCTGGGCCTGTTTGCGGGCTCAGGGGTCGGCAAGAGTATGTTGCTCGGCATGATGACCCGCAATACCACCGCCCAGATAGTCGTCGTCGGCCTGATTGGTGAGCGGGGGCGCGAGGTGCGCGAGTTCATTGAGCACAGCTTGGGGGCGGAGGGGCTGGCTCGCGCCGTGGTGATAGCGGCGCCGGCAGATCAGTCACCACTGATGCGGCTGCGGGCGGCTCAGCTGTGCCACCGTATCGCCGAGTACTTTCGTGAGCAGGGTCAGGATGTGTTGCTGTTGATGGACTCTCTGACCCGCTATGCCCAGGCCCAGCGTGAAATAGCCCTGGCAATAGGGGAACCGCCCGCGACTCGAGGTTATCCACCCTCGGTATTCAGCATGCTGACCCAGCTGGTGGAGCGAGCCGGTAATGGTACGCACCCGGATGGTTCCCTGAGCGCCTTCTATACGGTGCTAGCGGAGGGGGATGATCAGCAGGATCCGGTCGTGGATTCGGCTCGCGCCATTCTGGATGGTCACATAGTGTTGACCCGCAGATTGGCGGAGGAAGGTCACTATCCAGCCATCGACATTGGTGCCTCGGTCAGCCGGGTAATGCCGCAAGTGGTGCCTGCCGAATGGCAACAACTGGCCGTCACGTTGCGTCAACTGTGGGGCCGTTATCAGCAGGTGCGTGAATTGCTGCCGCTAGGTGGTTATCAGCCTGGCGCCGATCCCCAGATGGATGAAGCCGTGCAGCGTTATCCAGCCATTGCTGCTTTTCTGCAGCAAGGCATCCACGAAGAGACCCCTCTCGCTCAGGTCACCGCCGGGCTCCGACAAGTGCTAGGAAGGTAATAAGGGGCTACCGTGCTGAAGTCTTATCTTGGTTTGCAGCAGGATGCGTTGGAAAACATGGGCAAGGAGCGCCAACGACTGCGGGAAGATGCCATGCGGGAAGAGCAGCGGGCATTGCGGTTGCAGGAGGTCATTGGCTCATTGCACAGTGGTTCGGCAACTTTTCACCCCCTGTTGTGGCAGAACAAGCATCAGATGGATGGTCAGCTGCGGCAACTGCTGGCCCATCAAATGCAGCAGTCTGCTCTTGCCAGACTCGATCTGGAGCGACACGAGGGAGAGGTGCTCAAACAGTTTGGTCGGGTCAAAGGGCTGGAACTGCTGTTGGATAAACGTGAACAGGTACAGCAGCGGCAGCTGGAGTCGCGCGATCAACGCCAGCTGGATGAGCTGGCCAGTCTGCGGCATCGCATGATGAAAGTGGAGTAGGGATTAATCCGGAAAGCGTTCCTGCTGCCCATAAGCGGGTTCCTGACCCAGCAGCGTATTGATGGTTTCTATCTGGCCCGCCAGCAAGCGGCCGTTGAGCTCGTTCTGACGCAGACATTGCTGCAACAGCTGTTCCAGCTGCAGCCACTGCTTGGCAACCTTGTGTTGCAGGTTGGCGGGCAGTTTTTCGATGAGTGCCGCCATCCCCTTTTCATCAGGCTTCAATCCCAGCCCCAGCAGATGCTGACAGCGTTGCTGCGCCTGTTGCTGCACCTGCATCATCAGTTGTGTTTGCTGCTGATTATGTTCAGCCAGCGCGTCGACGTCGTGAGCTGCCAGCAGACTGTGCTGGCGCAGCAGCAGTTGTTGCAGGGCGACATAGCGGGTGCCGTCTTGCTGAATGCCCAGGATCAGCTCTTTGACCCTCTGCTTGGCGTCCATGCTCATCGACGATGCATGTCCAGAATGGCCTGACCCAGCGCATCCATGTCGAGTTCGAGCTTGCCCTCGCTGATGGCCTGGCGGATCCGGTTGACCTTGTCCATGTCCACGTCGGAAGTCGTAGCCAGTTCGGCCCTCGCCTGATTCACGAACTGGGCCGTGGTGCTGATCTGGGCATCTGCCTGGCTGGCGCGTGGCTGCGACGGGGTTGATGGCGCTTCCTGCTTGCGTTGCAGCTGGGCCTGAACATAGAGCGGGTCGGTGCGTGTGATCTTCATAACGTCAATTCCTGATGGTCTATCTATGACAAGCGACCCAAGGTCGATGTAACTTAAATCAAACCCGTGCTTTGCGTTAAAAACGGGTTTCAACTTCTCCCTTGTCGATCACCCAGGCCTGGATTTCCTTGCCTGAACTCAGATTTTTCACCCGAATTCCCTCGCCGATGGCCCCGTTCGCCAGGGCTCGGCCCCGCGTTGTGGCGGAAAATCCATCTTGGCCAGCCCGGATCAACACCCCTTCACCTTCCCGTATGGCCCAGGCTTTCTGCAAATCCAGCTCACCAATCAACTGACCCATCCGCAGGTTGCGGTTGCTCTTGCTGCCCACCAGAGACTCTGAGGTGGGCACAAAGCCACGTTGCAACCGGTTGACCTCAAGTGATTTTTCGATCAGATCGCCCGGTCGGATGACATGACCTCTCGGCAGCTCTTGTGCCGTCACCCAGACCGGCAGCATCAGTGTCACCTCGACCCTGGCCCTGATCTGCCAGGCCGGGTCGACGCACTCTGCCAGATAGGGTCGTCGTCCCCAGGGCTGACGGTACTGACCGCCGGCCTGCAGGCGGATGGGTTGCGAACAGTCCGGCAGATGGGAGACTGCCGGGGAGATCCAGACCTGATATTCCGCTTCGGGCGCTGGCCAGCCCTGCTGCTGCAGATAGGCATGCAGGGCCTGGCTGGCATCTTCCTGCAACAGTGCTTCGAGCTGCCGGGTCAGGGCGGTCGGCTCGGCCAGCAGTGACCATGACAGCAGCCACAGGGCCAGCAGGTTGATTCGCTTCCATACGGGAAACAGTGCTTCCCCTTTTATCCGTGTTATCAGCCACTGTCGACGCTGTAACCAGCGGAAATAAAGGTTCTTCATGGTTGGCATGAGTCTTGATAAAGAGTGCACCGGTCTGACTGATTCATAGAAGGATGAAGCATGAGTATCTCATTTGACAGCGCTTTGGGTGTACACCCTTATGCCCTCGATGTGCGGGCGGATCGGGCGCGTATCCTGGCAGGCAACCTGGCCAATGTAGATACCCCAGGTTATCTGGCCCGGGATGTCGATTATAAGACGATTCTGGGGCGTGTCGCGCAGCAAGTTGCAGCGGGAGACGAGAGTGCCGCCATTGCACAAGGCAGCATGGCCAATGACATGCAGCATCCTCTCTATCGCATTCCCTATCAGGTATCGATGGATGGCAACACCGCCGAACTCAGCGTCGAGCAGAGCAAGTTTGCCAACAATGCCACTGATTTCCAGACCAGTCTCACCTTTCTGAATATGAAAATTACCGGGATCGCCAAGGCGATCGAGGGCCGCTGATTATGTCGTTCAATCGCATCTATGACATTGCCGGTAGTGCAATGCGAGCACAAACCGTTCGTCTGGACACAGTTGCCTCCAACCTGGCGAACGTGGACAGTGCCGCGGGCAGTGAAGAGGCAGCGTTCCGTGCCATCAAGCCGGTGTTCTCCACCCTCTATCAGCGGGTGCAGGATGCCGAGTCGCTGGGGTCGGCCCAGGTGCAGATTGCCGGCATAGTGCAATCGGATCGTCAGGTCGAGAAGCGTCTTGAGCCCACCAACCCCCTGGCTGATCAGGACGGCTTTGTCTACTACTCCAACGTCAACGCGGTGGAGGAGATGGCCGACATGATGAGTGCCTCCCGTGGTTTTGAAACCTCCGTCGAGGTGATCAACCGTATCAACAGCATGCAGCAGGGTCTGTTGCGCCTGGGTCAGGGAGTGTAAGCCATGAGCCTGCCTCAGGTAAGCAGTCTGGATACGGCCCGCAGCACCAGCCAGCGCAACACGACACCGGACATTGCCCCCAATAACACGGCTGCCGGCCAGAATGCCCAGAGCGGTATGCAGTTGCGTAACGAATTCCTGCAGATGATGGTTGCCCAGATCCAGAACCAGGATCCCACCAACCCGCTGGATGGTGCCCAGTATGTTACCCAGCTGGCCCAGTTCAGCATGGTGGAAGGGGTGGAAAGCCTGAAAGTCTTGCAGCAGAAGTCCATCAACATGATGGATACCCAGCAGGTACTGCAGAGTACGGACCTGATCGACAAGGAAGTGATGGTTCCGAGCAAGACACTGACCAAGAGCGATGAAAAAGCGATCCGGGGGCAGGTGGAGCTGGCCGGTGCCGCCGATCAGGTTGAGCTCAAGGTGTATGACGAGCACGGCACCCTGGTTGCAACCAAGAACTGGGGTGAGAGCAAGGCCGGTGGCCTCGACTATGAACTGCCGCCTTTGCCTGCCGGTGAATACAGCTTCGAGGTCAAAGCCTCGCTCAACGGTGTGGCGACCACTACCAAGAATTATGTGGCCAGCACGGTAGAGCGGGTCACCCTGCCTGGTACAGGCGAAATCATGTTACAGGTGGCCGGAGTGGGCGATGTCCCTCTCTTCAGCGCCATCCAGTTCGGCAAATCGGCGTAATCAGATAGGAGCGAAACTGTGTCTTTCAGTATCGGATTGAGCGGCCTGCGCGCCGTAAACCAGGAATTGAGTGTCATCAGCAACAACGTGGCCAACGCCAGCACGGCCGGTTTCAAGTCAAGCCGTGCCGAGTTTGCCGCCATTTATGGCGGTGGCCAGGCTGGTGGTGTAGAGATGAACAACGTTTCCCAGAATTTCGACCGCAATGGTGACGTGACCCGTACCGGTCGAGGGCTGGATCTGGCGATCTCGGGCAGCGGCTTCTTTGTACTCAAGGACAGCAACGGTCAGACCTCCTATACCCGGGCAGGCATGTTCCAGCGGGATCCCAACAATTACCTGACCACCGCCAGCGGTACCCGGCTGCAAGGCTACACCACCAATGATGCGGGCGAACTGCAGTCCGGCGTGGTGGGAGACATTCAGGTCAAGGCTGGCAGCCTGCCTGCCAAACCATCCGACAAGCTGGAGTTCGTCGCCAACCTCAAGGCCGATGCCGGCGTGATCGACCAGACGGCCCATCCGTTCGACCCAGCCAAGTCGGACAGCTTCAGCTATTCCCAGTCCAGCAAGGTGTATGACTCGCTGGGGGTTGAACACACCGTCACCCAGTATTTCGTCAAGACGGCCGACAACACCTGGCAGGTCAATTATGCCTTCAATGGCACCAAGACAGGCACACCGGTGACGCTGGAGTTCAACACCAACGGTACCCTGAAATCTCCGACGACCTCCCCGGTCCTGGACCTGACTCCGCCCGGCGCTGACAAGATCTCTCTGCAGGTCGATATCGCCCGTGTCAGCCAGTACGCCTCCGATTTCAACGCCACGCGCAACCAGTCAAATGGTTATGCGGCTGGCGATCTGACCGGGGTGCGGGTGGATGCCGATGGTGGTGTCTATGCCACCTTTACCAACGGTCAGAGCCTGTTGCAGGGCCAGGTGGTGATGGCGAACTTCACCAACCCCAACGGTCTGCTGCAAACCAACAACACCACTTGGCAGCAATCGTTCAGCTCTGGCCAGCCGGTATTGGGTGCCCCTGGCACAGGGACCATGGGGTCATTGACCGCAGGGGCCTATGAGGGCTCCAACGTGGATCTGACCGGGGAGCTGGTCAGCCTGATGACTTCTCAGCGCAACTATCAGGCCAACGCCAAGACCATCAGCTCCGCTGACAAGATGACCCAGGTTCTCTTCAACTCCTTCTAAGGCTTGATGCGTGGAAAAGCTTATCTATACCGCCATGTCGGGGGCGCAGCATACCCTGATGGCCCAGCAAATCCGGGCAAACAACCTGGCCAACGTCAACACGGCCGGCTTTCGGGCTGACTTCGAGCGCGTGTCGGCCTATGCCCTAGCCGGTGATGGTTATCCAAGCCGGGTAATGGCCCGCGAGGAGCTGGCCGGTACCGACTTCAAGGCGGGAGCCCTGATGCAGACGGGCCGCAAGCTGGATGTGGCGATCCGTGGTGAAGGCTTTATCACGGTCCAGACCGCCGATGGCAAAGAGGCCTATACCCGGGCCGGCAATCTGGAGAGCGATGCCGATGGTCTGCTGACGCTCAATGGCCGTCCGGTACTGGGGGAAGGTGGGGAAATGGTGCTTCCTGCCTATCGGGATCTGAGTTTTGGCAAGGACGGTTCACTCAGTATCACACCGCCCGGCGGCGGTGCCCGGCTGGATGTAGGGCGTCTCAAGCTGGTGAATCCGGACCCGGCAGAACTGGTCAAGGGGCCGGATGGTCTCTTTCGGTTGCGTCAGGGCGGGGATGCCGAAGCCAGTGAGCAGGTGGTACTGGCGTCCGGCTTTCTGGAAGGGGCGAACGTGAATGCAGTCGACGAGCTGATCAGCAGCATGTCGCTGACCCGCAACTTCGAGCTGCAGGTCAAATTGATGAAAACGGCGGATGATCAGGCCCGGCAAGGTGCCCGGTTGATTTCCGGTCAGGGCTGATGAGTGGCGGGCTTGCCGCCCGCCACGGCCAATTCGCATTGAGGGGGCGTTGACGCCCTCATGAATCAGGTGGAGAGACGAAGATGCACGCGGCACTTTGGGTAAGTAAAACCGGTCTGTCGGCGCAAGATGCCAAGATGGCCAGTATTTCCAACAACTTGGCTAACGTAAACACGGTCGGGTTCAAACGCGATCGGGTTGCTTTTGAAGATCTGTTCTATCAGGTGCAACGCCAGCCCGGGGCCCAGCAGGATCAACAGAACCTGTCTCCCATCGGCATCCAGATGGGTAACGGGGTTCGTGTGGTCGGTACCCAGAAAGTGTTCACTCCCGGCCAGTTCCAGAACACCAACCAGGAGCTGGACATGGCCGTCGTGGGGGCTGGTTTCTTCGGGGTGGAACGCCCTGACGGTGAGACCGCCTATACCCGTAATGGTCAGTGGCATCGCAACGCCGAAGGCCTGCTGGTCAACTCCGATGGCTTGCCCATGCTGCCGCAGATCCAGATCCCGGACAATGCGACCAAGGTGTCCATCGGCACCGATGGAACCGTGAGTGCGACCCTGCCGGGCCAACAGGAAAATGTGGAGCTGGGTCGTATCACCCTGACCAACTTTGCCAACCCTGCCGGCCTGGAAGCGCTCGGTGGAAACCTCTATCGAGCGACCGGCGCCTCTGGTGAGGCCATTGAAGGTGTGCCCGGTGAAGAGGCCATGGGGGCCATCAAGCAGTTCACGCTGGAGAGCTCCAACGTCAACGTGGTGGAGGAGATGGTCGACATGATCACTACCCAGCGGGCTTATGAGATGAACGCCAAGGTCGTCTCGTCGGCCGACCAGATGCTCAAGTTCATTACCCAAGCGCTGTGATGATGAAGACGATGTGGCGTTATCTGTGGGTGGTTCTGCTGTTGGGCGGTTGTGCCACCTATGAGCTCAAGGCTCCCGAACCGGGTGAGGAAAAGTGGGCGCCTTCACGCCCCAAGTTGCCCGTCTCGGCCAAGGGAGAAGACGGTAGCCTCTATCGCGGCGACTACATGATGACCCTGTTTCAGGATCGTCGAGCCTATCGTATCGGTGATATTCTCACCGTGGTGCTGGAAGAGCGCACCCAGTCGAGCAAGAAAGCCAATACCAGTATGAGCAAGAACAGCAGTATGAACGTGCCGGCACCGACCATTGGTGGCAAGGTGCGTTCTGACTGGGGGGCGTCACTCAGCGCGGATCGTGACTTTGATGGCGGTGCGACTTCCAGCCAGCAAAATACCCTGGCCGGCTCGATCACGGTGACGGTGGCCGAAGTGATGCCAAACGGGGTGCTGGGGATCCGCGGCGAGAAGTGGATCCGGCTTAACCAGGGCGATGAGTATATCCGGTTGGGTGGCATGGTACGGGTTGAGGATATCGACCAGAGCAACCGCATCTCGTCCCAGCGCATCGCTGATGCCCGCATCACCTATGCCGGCCGTGGCGCCCTTGCCGACAGCAACCAGATGGGGTGGCTGGGGCGTTTCTTCAGCTCCGCATTCGCCCCCTTTTGAGGTTTTACATGAACAGATGGTTTATCACCCTGCTTTGCCTCTGCCTGCCCTGGTGGGCCAATGCCGCACCCGCCAAGCGGGCCTTGCTGGATATCGCCGATGTGCAGGGGATGCGGACCAACCAGCTGGTGGGTTATGGGTTGGTAGTGGGGTTGTCCGGCACGGGTGACAAGAGTCAGGTCAAGTTCACCGGCCAGTCGATGGCCAACATGCTCAAGCAGTTTGGGGTCCAACTGCCGGATGATATCGATCCCAAGCTCAAGAACGTTGCTGCGGTGTCGGTTCAGGCCAATTTGCCGGCCTTGGCTGGCAAGGGACAGATGGTGGATGTAACGGTCACCTCGATCGGGGATGCCAAGAGTCTGCGCGGCGGTTCGCTGCTGCTGACGCCACTGCGAGGTATCGATGGGGAAGTGTATGCCGTCGCCCAGGGGAATCTGGTTGTGGCCGGGGTCAAGGCCGAGGGGCAGTCAGGTTCTTCTGTCACCATCAACGTGCCGACCGCAGGGATCATTCCCAACGGCGCCATCATAGAGCGCGAAGTAGCCAGCAACTTTGCGGAAAAGCCCGAAGTGACGCTCAATCTGCACCAGCCCAACTTCAAGACCGCTCGCAATGTGGAGCGGGAGATCAATCGTCAGCTGGGGCCGGTGGCCAGAGCGGTCAGTGCGGGGCGGATCCAGGTGGCGGCACCCAAGGACGAGAGCCAGCGGATCTCGTTCATGGCGCTGCTACAGGACATTCAGGTTGATATGGGCAAGGAGCGCCCCCGGGTCGTCTTCAACAGCCGGACCGGAACCGTGGTCATGGGGCAGGGGGTCAAGGTTCACAAAGCGGCGGTCAGCCATGGTAGTCTGACGGTGACCATTGGCGAGAGCCAGACGGTCAGTCAGCCCAATGCCTTCTCCAATGGGCAGACCACCACGACCCCCAACTCGAAGATCCAGGTGGATCGGGAACGAAACAACATGTTTGTCTGGCCGGATGGCACCTCACTGGAGGTGATCGTCAAGGCAGTCAACTCGCTCGGGGCAACCCCCGATGACGTCATGGCCATTCTACAAGCACTCGATGAGGCTGGTGCCCTCGAGGGAGAGCTGGTGGTCATCTAAGGATCTCTATGACCAGAATAACCTCGGAACCTGGGTTTTATCAGGATCTCAACGAACTGCAGCAGATAAAGAGCAACCCGGATCAGCGTGCCGCACTGGATGCGGCCGCCGGCCAATTTGAAGTGAGCTTTCTGCAAACTGTGCTCAAGCACATGCGCTCAGCCTCCGATGCCATGCAGGACGAGGATGACAAGCTCATCAAGGGCCAGGAGCTCTATCGCGATATGTATGACAGCCAGCTGGCGATGAGCATGGTCAAGCGCGGCGGCATCGGGTTGAAAGAGCAGATGGTCAGCCAATTGGCGCCGACATTAAAGAATGCCGAGTCGGTGGTCGCTTCAGAACAGCAGACCCTGGCTGCCTTCAGTCAGCCTCTGAATTCGGCAAAAATGAGGAAAGTTGACTGATGTCGCTGCTCAATATCGGTTTTAGCGGACTTAACTCGGCCCAGATCGCGTTAAATATCACCGCCCAGAATATCGCCAACGTCAATACCATCGGCTATAGCCGCCAGGAAGCCATGATGGGCAGCCTGTCCGGTTTTGGCCGGCTGGATAATGGCCAGGGGGTAGAGGTAACCGGTGTTCGCAGGATCACGGATGACTATCTGGTCTCCCAACATTGGCGCAGCCGCTCTGCAACCGGCGCCTCTTACTCTTTCCATCAATACATCAATACCACCGAACAACTGCTGGGCAGCGAGTCGATGAACATCGCCAAGGGACTGGACAGTTTCTTCGCCTCTCTGAGTGCAGCGCTCGACAGCCCGGAAACGCCGGCTCAGCGTAGCCAGATCGTCAGCTCGGCGGGGGCGCTGGCCAACCGCTTTGGCCAATTGAATGAAAGCATGCTGACCCAGGAGAAGCAGATCGATGATCAGCTCAACAGTACCGTTTCTCAGGTCAACAGCTATCTGAAACAGGTTGCCGAGCTGAACACCCAGATCAGCGAGCAGGCCTCCAAGGGCGTCAATACCTCGGTGTTGGAAGACAGTCGTGAGCAGATCGTACGTGAACTGTCGACCTTCATGGAAGTCCGGGTCAACCGGCAAAGTGACGGCTCGTTCTCACTGAGTCTGCCTCAGGGTCAGCCGCTGGTGCTGGCCGGCAGCAGCAGCACACTCTCGCTGGCGGGCGACAAGCTCAGTTTGAGCTTCGGTCCGCAATCGTTCGATATTCCCAAGCTGCATGGCGGCAGCCTGGCGGGGGTCATGGAATATCGGACGACAGTTCTGCGTCCGCTGCGCGACGAGCTCAACCAGATCGCGAAAAAACTGGCGGATGATTTCAATGCCAAGCAGGGTGGCGGTGTCGACTTGCATGGTAATCCGGGCAAGCCGCTCTTCACCTACGATCCCCTCAACCCGTCCGGCACTCTGAAGATTGCCGATGGCTTCACTGGCGATGATCTCGCCTTTGCCAAGGCCGGCGGCGGCAGTGGTGACAACCGCAATCTGCAGGATCTGTTGACCATCAAGGATGATCAATATGATGCCTACAGCGCCTTGCTTGGCCGGATGGCGGTACAAAGTGGTCAGGCCAAGGCCACCATGACGGCCGATGCCAATATGGAGAAACAGCTGGCCACCAAGCTGAGCAGTGTCAGCGGGGTCAACACGGATGAGGAAGGGGTCAAGATCATGGCCTACACCAAGGCGTATCAGGCCAACGCCAAGGTGATCAGCACTTCAGAACAACTTTTTACCTCCATCCTGAACATGTTCTAACGGAGCGATCATGCGCATCAGTACCAACCAGATTCAACTCAGCATGCTCGACAACCTGCAGCATGGTTTTGGTGAATATGCTCGCCTCGATCGTCAGATCTCCACCAACAAGCGCATTCTGCAACCCTCGGATGACCCGGTAGGGAGTGTGCGTCTGCTCGGATTGAAGAAAGAGCAGGTGGCCATGGAGCAGTATCAGAAGAACATTGCCAATGCCAAGAGCCAGCTCTCCCAAGGAGAACAGCAGCTGGAAACCATGACCAACATGCTGATGCGGCTGCGCGAGCTGACTCAGACCGCTGCCACTGGCTCATTGTCAGAGGATGATCGCCGGGCGGTCGCCAGTGAGACGGCCGTTATCAAAGATGGGTTGCTCGATCTGGCCAATGCCAGAAATGAGAGTGGATCCAGCCTCTTTGCGGGCAGCCAGGTTGGCAAGACTGCCATCGTCAAAACCCCGACCGGTGACTACCAGTATCAGGGGGATGCCTTGATCCGCGAGGTCAGCATCGCCAAGGGGGTGACCGTTGGGCTCAATCAGACGGCGGATCAGCTGTTCATCCAGAATGGTGACTTCTTCAAGCAACTCGATGCCGTGGTGGATGCCCTGGAAAATGGTGCGCCGGATGCAGCCGACCAAGCCCGTGACATGCTGGGCCGGAGCAAGACACTGCAGGATGATATCAGCCAGATGGTCAGTACCATTGGTGCCCGCATCAATCTGCTCGATCAGGTGGATGAAGGGCATGCCGAGAAGGGGACCTATAGCAAGGAAGTGAGTAATCAGATAGAGTCCCTCGACTATGCCAGTGCCGTCACCCAGCAGGCCCATGTGCTGATGGCTCTGCAAGTTCAGCAGCAGGCCTTTGCCAAGGTCAATGGGCTGAGCCTGTTCAATTACATGCCATAAGTTCAGCTTCAGGGAGCCATGATGCAGATTCAACAAACCCGTTTGGGCGGCGTGGCCGAAACGCCAGCCCAACCCAGACTGCGCGGGCGCGTGGCTGCTCAGAGTGCGTCCCAGCCAACCAGCAAAACGGAGCGCAATCCCAATATCGTCCGGCTGGACCGCTGGGCCCTGATCGGTACGGCGCAGCAGCGGATCGCCCACGCGCAGGGGGGAGAACAAGCGCTGAGCCAGGTCTGGGGTGAATTGAAACGTCTCGAGCAGCAGCTTGGCCAAAACCGTGCCGCGAGCGGTGATCTGGTATCACGCCTCAAGTCGCTGGAAGAGAAGCTGACCCAGCCCCAGGCACCGCTGACCACAGAGTTGAAGCCCCGTTTGCTGGCGTCAGCAGGGGAGAGCCGGGTAAGTTATGGCTCGGAGCGGATCGATCTGCTTAGTCCCAAGGCGAGTGCCGAACGCCTGATCTTTTCCTTCCCGCAGACCAGCAGCGCCGTCGAGGTGATGCTGCCTGCTGGCGCCAATGAGGCGGAGGTGGTTACCCGGCTGGATCGGGCTCTGCGCAAAGAGCACATCCAGGCTCGCTTGAACGAACTGGGCAAGCTGGAACTGACCGTACCCGAGCTGCATCGACGCAAACTGGATGAACCGGTTCTGCTCAGCGGCGAGGGGATCCGTATTCCGGCCGGCAATCCTGTTCCGGTGCAGTTCAAACCCAAGCCTGGGCAGTTGACCCAGCTGGGGGAGGGCATCGACAAGGGGGAGCTCAAGCAGGAACAGCAGCGTCTGAAACGCCTGTTGGGTGAGATTGAGCAATCCGTCCGTGAGTTGAAACAGTTTCGCCAACGCATGGTCAAGCAGCTTGATCGGGTCAAGGCGCGCAGCCAGAACCTCAAGCAGGAAGAGCTTGAGCAGCTGCAGGGCAAGCTCAGCCAGCAACTCAAGGAGGGGGGCTTCATGGGCACTATGGCCGGCCTGCTGGCACAGGCAAATGTCTCCCGCCAGAATGTGGTCGCGTTGCTGACCTGAACCCTTTCTTCTCTTTTTTTCATTCCTCTTCTGCAAGTGACATTACCCACATGATCGACTATTTCCCCCAGCATGCAGAGCTCATTGCTCGTCGCTGGCCTGCCGTTTTGGCATGCCTGCAAGCACAGGACGTCAACAGTGTGCCTGCCGAACTAGTAGAAGGGCTCAGCTCCACCCTGGCCATCAACGGCATTCAACTGACCAGTCGTCATGACAGGATGCAGGAGGCCGAACGGATTGCTGCCATGTCTTTGGCAAAAGCACCGGAGCTGACTTTGTATGGAACCGGTCTTGGTGACGTACCGCGGGTACTGTTGAGGCGCAAGCGTCTGCGCCGGCTGAATGTGAAGATCATGAATGCCTCTATCTTTGCTCTGGTCTTGCATTTGACGGAACAGTTGGACTGGCTTTCTGACCCCAGGGTGAACCTGTTGCTTGCTCAAGAAAATGAGCTGGTCATGTCCCCTTTTCTTTTCCTCACTTCGGAATTGGAATTGGCGGATGAATCTGCCGCCAAGATCAGGGATAGAGTCCTTATCCAGAGTCGGCTTGAGGCAATCAATGAACAATTCGGACAGGACTGGGTATCGGAGCGCCTGGCTGGCAATCTGGACCTATTGCGCGAAGATGCCGATGTGGCGCAGTTATTTGGCACAGCCAAAGGGCGGGATGCTTATGTCGTGGCTACAGGGCCGACGCTGGCTCATCATCTGAGTGCATTGAAAGCGGTTTATGAGCGACCTGAGCGTCCTCTTTTCATCTGTGTCGACACGGCTCTACGGCCTCTGATGGCCCAAGGAATCAAACCCGATATTGTTGTGACCATAGATCGGCACATTCACCTTGGTATCCTGGATCCCCTGCACTCTTCCCATATTGCTCTTGTCTATATCCCCATGGTGGACAACATGGTGTTGTCACAATGGCAAGGCCCGCGGTACGGCGCTTATGAGATGTTGGACACCTATGCCGGCCTGCAGAAGAAATTGCGGCGGGCATCCCTCTTTACCGGGGGTAGCGTTATTCACCCTGCCACAGACCTGGCGGTCAGGATGGGGGCCCACAACATTACGCTGTTTGGGGCCGATTTCTCCTTTCCTGAAGGCCGGACTCACACCGGATGGCAGGATGGTGAACTGGGTAGTGATGCCCGCTATGGTCGCAGAACAGTACCCAATGGACATGGTCAACCGGTGAAAACACTGCTCAGCTTCTGCATCTATCTGAATGGCTTGGAAGTTTATATTCAACGTCATTCCGAGGTGAATTTCATGAATAGCAGCCGGGACGGGGCCCGTATTCTGGGTACCAGTTACCATGAGGAGTTTGCCGGATGATCGATGTGGCCAGTTTCAAGGTTGGGGCAGATGCACTGGCCGCCTTGTTGCGTGAGGGAAAGGATGAAGAGGCCTGCTTCGAATGTGGGCGGATGCTGCAATTGCTGACGCCGCTGATGACGAATCTACCGGTCGAGCTGCAATCATCGTTGCTGCTTCTGGCAAGGCAGTTGCTGCAATGTCAGGAACGTCATGATTGGGTTGGACTGTCTGACTATCTGGAGTTCGAACTTCCGGTCTTGCTGGATGATATTGATCGTGCCTTGCGCTGATCGTCACTGCGATTATTCCTACGGGGCTGGCACTTTGTCAGCCCCGATGTTTTTCCGCTGAGCATGCCCTTCTTAGGCATAAAAAGAAAAATCCTTCTCTTGTGTTCAATTTTTTCCAACCCATGGTCGTCCTTCTATTTTGTCTACCTAACAAGCTGCAGTGCAGCGCCTAAATCGAGGAAATAACCATGGGCTTGTCCATTCATACCAACTTTGCTTCCATGACCACCCAGAACCAGCTGAACTCCACCAACAAGATGCTGGGCACCGCCATGCAGCGCCTGGGTACTGGTCTGCGCATCAACTCCGCAGCCGACGATGCGGCCGGTCTGCAAATTGCCACCCGTCTGCAGGCTCAGTCCAACGGTCAAAAAGTGGGTATGCGCAACGCTCAGGATGCCATCTCCATGATCCAGACCGCTGAAGGCGCCATGGACGAGATGACCAACATCACCCAGCGTATGAAGGATCTGGCTACCCAGGCAGCCAACGGCACCAACAGCGATAAAGACATCTCCGCCATGGACGCCGAATTCAAGGAGCTGGGCAAGGAGCTGGGCAACATCCGTGACAACACCACTTTCGGCGGCACTGCTTTGCTGAAATCCTCTGGTAAATTCGAGGCCGGTGCGGTTTCCTTCCAGATTGGCGCCAGCGCTACCGAGAAGCTGGACTTGAATGCATCCACCCAAGTGAAAGCGGTCAACACTGCCATCACCAGCGCCGCCGCTGTGACCCTGAGCTCAGGTAATGCGACTGCCCAGATCACTGCGATGGACAGCATGCTGGAGAAGATCGGTGAAGCCCGCTCCACTTTCGGTGCCAACATCAACCGTCTGGAGCACACCGTCAACAACCTTTCCAACATGAAAGAGAACACCGACATGGCGAACGGCCGCATCATGGATGCCGACTTCGCTCAGGAAAGCACCAACATGACCAAGAACCAGATGTTGATGCAGGCCGGAATGTCCGTTCTGTCCAACTCCAACCAGATGACCGGCATGGTAACTGGTCTGCTGCGTTAATGAATCGCATGGCCGCTCCTGTGGGGCGGCCTTTATCTGACAGGGTTGTCGGTTGGAAAGAGTCGAGGCGGCATTTTCCAACAGGCATGCCAGTTGAGTGAAATGAAGAGGGATTAAGATGCAAATAGATCCGGCCGCTACGGCGATGCAGCTAGTCGCTATCGAGCGAAAAAATATGGATTCGTTGCTGAAGAAGCAGATGGATGGCATCAAGGGTCAGCAGAGTGCGCTCAGCACTCTCAATACCAAGCTGTCCACCTTCCAGACCATGCTCAAGGATCTCAACAAGGCGTCCAATTTACAGGCACAGAAGGCAACCATGTCCCAGGAGGGGGTCATGACGGTGACGAGCAACGGCAAGGCCAGCTCGGGACAGTACAACTTCTTTGTAGAGCAACTGGCCCAGTCCCATCAGGTTGGTCTCAGTCTGGATAGTGAAACTGCCCCCTTGCCTGCGGATGGAGTCTTCTCGCTCACCGTCAAAGGAAAGACTATCGACATCGATCTGGCCACCTTGCCAGCAGGGTCAACTGTCAAGGATCTGGTCTCCAAAATCAACGATGCCAAGGATAATCCCGGCGTCAAGGCGACGTTGGTCCGCACCGACGGCAAGGTCAACATGGTGCTGAGCAGCAAGGACAGCGGGCTGGAGAATGCCATCTCTGTCAACTACAGCGGAGATGCGACCAATTCGCTTGGAGCCGCGATAAGCGGCAAAACGGACATTACCAAAGCCCAGGATGCCAGGTTGCGGATGGGGGGGGACAACCCGTTGACCATCACCTCCGCCAGCAACAAGATCGAAAACGTGGTCGATGGTCTGACACTGCAGCTGACCAAGGCCCAGAAGAGCGGTGATGCCCCCTTGCTGGTCAACATCGAGCAAGACAAGGAGGCGGTGACCGGCTCGCTCAAGAAGTTTGTCGACAGCTATAACGAGTTGGTCGATGAGCTGGCCAAGATGACGTCCAGCGATCCCAAGGCTCCCGGTGCTCTCTCTTCCGACAGCGGGGTGCGCAGCCTCAAGAGCGTGCTTTCCAACAGTGTGCGCGACCTGCCCAACGGCCTGAGTCTTAGCAGTCTCGGTATAAAGACCGACAAGGCCGGCAAGCTCTCCTTCAGCGAGACTGATTTCAACAAGGCGCTGGACAAGAACCCCGAACTGCTTGGCAAGGCGTTGCTGGGCGATGATGGCCTGCTCAAACGCATGAGTGATTCACTCGATCCTTATACCAAGCGTGATGGTGCACTCAAGGGCCGCAAGACGGGTCTTGAGGCGAGCGAGAAACGCGTCAAAGAACGCATGGATGCGCTGGATCGCCGCATGGACTCCGCGTATAAGCGCTATCTCAATCAGTTCAGCACCATGAATCAAATGTTGCAGACCATGGGTGCTCTCTAAACCGGCACGCTTCCTGCTATCTGCGGCATCTTATCCGGAACAAGCGAGTTGTACATGTTTGAAGATCAAGATGGCTACGATGCCTACCAATTCGCCGCTACCCAGGCCAAGGCGGCGAGTGCGGACCCACATCAGCTGGTGCTGATGTTGATGGATGGGTTGCTCGATGAAATGGCCCGGGCGGAAGGGCATATTCTGGCCAAGCAGTTTGAGCGCAAAGGGCAAGCGATCAACAAATGCCTGCAGATCCTGGGTGGACTGGACAGTGCGCTGGACATGGAGAAGGGCGGGGAGCTTGCTGTCAACCTGCATCGTCTCTATGACTATTGTGGTCAGCGCCTGTTTGAAATCAGCGTGTCGAACGATGTGGCCGGGTTCGCCGAAGTACGTCGTATCCTGCTGGAGCTGAAGGAAGGTTGGGAAGCAATGGCGCGTCATCCTCGCTGATGCGGAAGTGATGCTTCCTTCTTTCCCCGGCCTGATCCCTGACCATTCTCCTGAATTCCTGTATTTCTCAGCTGGCCTGCTCCTTGCTAGCTGGCAAGGTCATTTTCATTGGGGGCCATCACCATGTCGGTAACCGGAACTAAGCAACTTACTGCAGAGCATGAGACACGCCAGCGTCAGCTGCTGGGGTTGGGACGTCTGATATTGCAGCAGGCCCGTGCCGGCCAGTGGGATGCAGTTCGTTTGGCTGATAGCCGATTGTCCCAGTTCATTCAGCATATGCAAGGGCAGCCAGAATTATGGGCCGCCATGCAACCTGCCAGGGATCAGGTGCGATCCTGGCAGCAGGAGGCCCTGCTGCTTTGCCGGCAAGAGACGGCCTTGCGTAAACGGGAGTGGCAGGAGTTGTCTCAGAAGCGGGAAGGGCTGCAAGCCTATGGCGAGGTACAGGAATGGGCATGATTCAATTCCCAGGCCTTGATGGCTTGGCTGCGCTTGATTCCGCAGGATTCAGTCGTCTTTCCCGGCAGCCTGACGGCCAGGGGGACACATACCAGCCGCTGGACCTGCCATTCATGGAAGAACTGGCGGCATTGCCTTTGCCAGTTGAAACCATCGACGAGAAAGAGCCGGATGTGGCGGATGAGCAGCGAGATGATGTCACAGAGCAGTTGGATTCTTTCAGCAACCAGCCCCCCGCTTTCCTCTTGACCGATGATGCTGCGAGATTGTCGATGCTGCGCCAGGCACAACCTGTAGCCGTAACGACTGGCGAAGGGGTTGAGGCTGTCCGACCTGACGGGTCGTCAGCTGTCTCGGCGGTATTGCGTTCACTGTCTGCCTATGGTCGTTCTGATTACAACAAGGTAGCAGGGGAGGCGGCGGGTCCTCAGAGTGAAAATCGGGTGTTCATCTCCAGTACGGATGGATCCAACCGCATGGGCACACAGCCTGCTGGGCAGACGATGGACCCGGTATTGCGTGACAAGGTGATTGCCAGTGTGCAGCCCCTGCTTGCGAGCGAAGGTGCCGGTGAACGTGAATCCACCTTTGCCGATGTGAAAGGTGTGATCAGCAATCTGGCGCCTGTGGCAGCCCCCAAATCAGCCGAGTATCAATGGGCTCCTGTGAAGTTGGCCGACAACCCCGCTCAGTGGGGACAGCAGCTGATGGATGTGCTGAAAGACAAGGTGGAGCTTCAGGTCAACCAGCAGATCAAGCAGGCCCATATCCGGCTTGACCCCCCCGAACTGGGCCGACTCGAGTTGACTGTGCGTCTTGAGGGGGATCGCCTCAATGTTCAGCTCAACGTAACCAATCCTGCGGTGCGCGAGGCCTTGATCCAGTCGATGGAACGCTTGCGGATGAGCCTGACTCCCCATCATGCGGGGGGAGTCGAAGTCAACGTGGGTCAGGGGGGGGAGCAAGAGCGCCAGGGTAAATGGCAACAACAGCAGATCATGGCCGGACGACGTCAATGGCAGGAAGAGTTCGAGCCTGCCGATAGCAGTGGACGTGACTGGCTGAACACCCTGGTTTGATTTTATTATCCGGCAATAGCGAGAGTGATTTCATATTATGCGGCGAGTGGTTAAGTGGTTGATGATGGGCGTGATGGCTCTGTGCCTGCTGGCCGTGCTGGCCTATGGGGCCTATCTGAAGCGAGATCTGGTTGCCGTATGGCTGGGATTGGCTGAGCCAAAACCCGAGCTTAGCGCCACTCCGCTGTTCAAGCCGATGGAGCGCTTTGTCATCAGCCTGGAAGGGGGTGTTGAGTCCCATTATCTCGTGCTCGAGCTGGCTTTGGTGACCCACAATCCGGCACAGCTCAATTCGCTCAATGAGCTGACACCATTGATCCGCAATGCCATGGTGCAGTACTTCAGCCACCGTACCCACGATGATGTGAAGAAAGAGCTGCAGAACATCACTGCACTGCAAAGTTCTCTACTGGGCAAGTTGGTTACCACGTTGCAGAGTTACGGTTACAAGACCTATCTGGATGAGGTGTTGATCACCAAAGTGCTGGTTCAATAACGCATATATGAGCGATGTCGACTGGGATAGCCCGCACGAGTTCAGCGCTTCTCCTCCCCGTACGGGCGAGCAGGCCATACTGACCCGATATTTGCCGCTGGTGAAGCGAGCGGCTAGTCACTTGCGCAGTCAGGTGTCGGCTTGCTTCGATCAGGAGGATATGGAACAGGTTGGCATGATGGGGCTGCTGGAAGCTTGGCGCCGATACGACAGCGAGCCTGATGCCCAGTTTGAGAGTTATGCCTTCAAGCGGATCCGTGGAGCCATGCTGGATGAGCTTCGCCGCCTGGACTGGCGGCCGCGCCAGCTGCGGCAGCAAGTACACACTCATAACCAGGCCCAGCGCGAATTGCACAACCGATTGGGGCGTCCTCCCTCAGAGCAGGAGCTGGCCACGGTACTGGAGTGCTCCATCGAGGAAGTGCGTCAACTGGCCTACGCCAGTCAGGCTGAAGCGCTGCATAGCCTGGAGGAGTGGCTGGAGAACGGTGGCAAGGCGCCAGCTACCGAATCCGATGACGTCGATATGGCGATGACCATCAGCAAGGCGCTGACCTCGCTGGACAAACGTGAGCAGCTGCTGCTCTCCCTCTACTATCAGCAAGAACTGAACATGAAAGAGATTGCCCTGGTGCTGGGGCTGACGGAGTCTCGGGTTTGTCAGTTGCACAAGCAGTGTGTCCTTCAGCTCAAGCAGCGTTTGGTCGACTCCATTTATTAACGCTTCACCATTTCTGGTGAGGATCCTTGAATTCTGCGGGAGCGTTCATGCAAAAACAGATAGGCCTTGGCGTCATTTTCATATGTGTGCTGGGTGGTTTCATGATGGCGGGTGGCAAGCCCATTGCCTTGTGGCAGCCTGCCGAGCTGATCATCATCATCGGGGCTGCGGTGGGCTCCATGTTTCTTGGCAATTCAAAGGAAGTGATGCATGAGATGTGGCGGCAGATGAAGTTGTGCTTCAAATCCAACAAGGATGAAAAAGAGATCTATCGCGAGCTGCTGACCCTGATGCATCAATTGCTGGAGGAGACGCGCAACAAGGGCATGAAGGCGCTGGATGAGCACATTGAGAACCCGCAGCAGAGTTCGGTGTTTCTGATGTATCCCCAGATATCGGAAGATCCCCAGTTACTCGGTTTCATCATCGACAACCTGCGTTTGCTGGGCATGGGCAAGATCACGCCGCATGAGCTGGATACCGTGCTGGAACAGGAGATCATGGCCATCGAGGAAGACATGCTCAAGCCGGCGCACGCACTGCACAAGACCGGGGAAGCTTGTCCCGGTTTCGGCATCTTGGCCGCCGTGATGGGGATCATCATTACCATGCAGCAACTGGACGGCCCGCTGAGCAATATCGGTGTACATGTTGCAGCCGCGCTGGTAGGCACCTTCATCGGTATCTTCCTCTGTTACTGCCTGCTTGAGCCCATCAGCAATGCCATGGAAGAGATGGTCAAACGGCGAATTGGGCTGCTCATGTGCATCAAGTCCATCCTGATCGCCCAGTTGCGCGGCAAAACCCCGCTGATCTCGGTTGACTCGGGCCGCAAGATGCTGGAGCCCGATGTGAAACCCAGCTTCCTCGAACTGGAAGATTGGGTGACCAACAGGGCCATGTAATGCGCAATCACGAACAGATCATCATCAAACGCCAGCAACGGCGTAACAGTGCGCCCAAGGGAGGCGGAGCCTGGAAAGTCGCCTTTGCTGATTTTACCCTAGCGATGATGGCATTTTTCATGGTGCTCTGGATCCTGGCTGTTTCCAGCCAGGAGGAGCGTGAGGTCGTTGCCAGCCGCTTGCGTGATTACAGCATCATGGACAGCGAGGCCAATCCATTCGATATCAGAAATAGCCCCTATCCGGTTGATCTGGGTGGTAATCCTTCTGTATTGGAAGAACTCAGCCCCAAGTTTGTAGAACAAGGGCAGAGGATGCCGAGGCACATGGAGCGGGATCGCAGTATTTTTTCTGATGGTGCCAGCGGTGGTTATGAAAGTCTGTTGGTCGGAAAAATTGAAGGCGAGGCACAGATGAAACAGCTGGCCGGTTTCATTGGCTCGCTGGCTGAGCAGATGCAGGCCAAAAATAATCTGGAGTTACAGCTGGTCCCGCAGGGTCTGCGGATCCTCATTCGTGATGATGACGAGCGGGAGATGTACAGCCGTGGCAGTGCTCGCATCAGCCCCTTCTTCAGACATATGCTGATGGCGCTGGCTCCGATTTTTCAACGCGTCGAAAATCGAGTCATGATTTCGGGTCATACCGACAGCACCCCTTTCGCGGGGGATAATTACAGTAACTGGGAGCTGTCATCCGACCGCGCCATGATGGCAAGGCGGGTACTGCTGGCTGGTGGCATGCCTCCGGAACGAGTAGGGCAGGTCGTCGCCATGTCGGATACCATGCTGGAGAATACGGCTGACCCACGGGGCAGCCAGAATCGCCGGATTGAGCTGCTGGTGATGACCAGTCAGGCAGAAAAGAATCTGGAACAACTGTTTAGCGCACAAACGCAAGCCGCCGTGAAGCAGGCCAAGGACGAAACTTCCCATGGACAACCTTGAAGTAGCGCTGTCGGAACCGAGCGAGTTCAATGATCCCCGCCGCAAGGTACCCCGCTGGTATCTACACGACGGTACTACCCCCTTGGAATCACAAAGCTGCGGCATTGCCGCGCGGCTGATGGTTTCTGGTTTACTGTTTGACAAGAGCATCGGCAGGGCAGTGATCAAGGATATTGGGCCGGGAGGCGTTGGTTTTCTGGCTCCTGCCCGTTTCATCCTGCCCGAGACGGTTAGTCTGTCTCTCTCCCCCCGGATTGTGCTCGATTGTCGTATCACCCATCGACGAGCCATCGGGCAATATCTCAGTTTCTATGGTGCACGCTGGTCGGTACCTGAGTCAGTCGATCTCTCACCGGTACTCAGCCATTGGCGTCACTGTTTCATGGCAACAGGGGTGGGCGCCTCGTGTCCAGCCCCAGTGGATCCTGTAACGCATCCAGCTTGATCTTACCTCGACTCATATCCAATCCTCTTGCCGCTTGCAGCAACAAGGGGTCATGCAAGCTTTCCAGTGATACTGCCTTGCGAAACACCGCTTTGCTGTTTTGGTGTGTTGGGGCAGGAGAGCCTCCCCGGCTGTAGACGATGGGACAGTTGGTGATGCCGGGAGCATCAGGAAGCTGCCACGCCGGATTCCAGCGGCTTGCTTCATTCATCGCTACCCCCTTTGTCATGGCCCACTGCAACAGGGAACAACTGCCAGGATGCATGGCTACCTGAATATTTTCTCCTGCTTGCCAGGGGGGCAGGGTGAGCTGGTGTTGTTCTGCTCGATCAAGCAATTGGGCGAGCGCGATAAAGCGAGCCACATAGAGGCGTGTTTCCGTGGGTAACTGCAGCTCCCATACATTGCGCGTACCTGCATTGAGCACAGCTTTCAGTACTCGGCCCTCCCCCGCGTTATAGGCCGCCAGCGCCAGTAACCAGTCTTGCCCAAAGAATTGATGAAGCCAGCTGAGATAGGAAAGCGCAGCATCAGTCGCAAGGGGCAAGGAGTAGCGGCCGTCAAAGCTTGGCATCATGGGAATGGAGAAGCGTGCGGCTGTGTCCGGCATCAACTGCCAGGGACCTGCGGCTCCCGCTGTCGATACCACATCCAGCCGATAACTGCTCTCAATCAGTGGCAAAAAGGCCAGCATACTGGGTAACTTGCGAGCGCTAACCTGCTGTTCCACCCAGCGGATCATTGGCTGGGATTGTGCCAGTCGCCTTTGCAGGTGATCGCGTTGCTTCAACAGAAACTGGGTTTGCTGAGTGACCAGGTCAGCTCCTTTTCCTTGTATTGGGGTAGGAAAACCAGCCAGCCAATGATAGTTATGATAGGAATAACAATAAGGAGAAGTCATTAGCAGTACGCTAACTAGCCAGCGGATAGCTCGAGTCATGATGCGGGGGAAAGACAGGCTGCGCTAAAAAATAAAAACATGATGTATCTCAACAGTTTTCGATAGTTTTTGTCGACTGTTCATGTGGAATCCAGGATGTGATGAGCATGATAGCACGAGTAAAAAAGACCCCAAAAGCGGGCAAGGCGATCCAGAAATTTCTACTGTATTTGATTCTCGCCAATTTTGTATTGATGGGACTTTATGTCGTGCATGCCGGAGAGCTGGCATTTGGTACCAATATCCTGCTGACGTTCCTGCTGATTATCTACAATCTGCTGCTTTGCCAGCTGGTCTGCCTGCGGGCTCGACGTGTCGGGGATGGCTACATCATTTATCCAGTGGTCGGTGTTAGCATCATCTTGTGTGCCGTGGTGTTGTTCCGCTTCATTATTTCCCCCTGACAGAATCGGCATTCAGGTCGACAGCTAATTAATCGATACACCTCTTGCGCAAATAACTTGTGGAAAATCAACTCATTTAATCCTCGCTGCTGAAACGCTGCGTCAATATGTTCCCCATGCCCGAGATCCTCGCTTGAAAAGCCCTCAGCACGTCCTTAAACTTCAAGGTGGGGAAAAGTGGATCAAAGTGGTTTTTATCGGGCGGTTTGCCCCCTTTAACTCATTTTCAGGGACTGCAATTTGTTGCGTGGTGCGCATGCCATCAGCCTCGACAGCAAGGGGCGATTGGCGATTCCGACCAAGTACCGTGATTGGCTGCGCGACGAAAGCGAGGGCCAGCTGGTCTGCACCATCGATATTGCCCATCCCTGCCTGCTGCTTTACCCCCTGAACGAATGGGAAGAGATCGAGCGCAAGCTCAAGACGCTCTCCAGCATGAATCCCCTTGAGCGCCGCCTGCAGCGGCTGTTGCTCGGGCATGCGACCGAATGCGAGCTGGACGGCAATGGCCGTCTGCTGCTCAGCCAGCCACTGCGCAACCATGCAGGGCTGGACAAGAAGATCATGCTGGTGGGCCAGCTCAACAAGTTTGAGCTGTGGGATGAAGCCCGCTGGCAACAACAGGTCAATGACGACATTCAGGGTCTGCCCGAAGACGACTGGGCAAGCTCGCCACGACTACAGGATTTCTCTTTATAAATGACCCAAGCCGCTGAACACATCACAGTGCTGCTGCACGAAGCCGTTGAAGGGCTGGCTATCAAGCCGGACGGCATCTACGTCGACGGTACGTTTGGCCGGGGTGGTCACTCTCGTCTCATTCTCCAGCAGCTTGGCCCCAACGGCCGGCTGATCGCCATCGACCGGGATCCCCAGGCCATTGCCGAAGCGGCCAAGATCCAGGATCCGCGCTTCGAAATCGTGCACGGCCCCTTCTCCGGCATTGCCTCCTATCTGGATGAACGCGGCCTGCTGGGCAAGGTAGACGGTTTCCTGCTGGATCTGGGGGTCTCTTCTCCCCAGCTGGACGATGCCGAGCGTGGTTTCAGCTTCATGAAGGACGGTCCGCTCGACATGCGGATGGACCCAACCTCCGGTCAGAGCGCCGCCGAATGGCTGGCTCGTGCCGATGTGGACGACATCGCCTGGGTGCTGAAGACTTTCGGCGAGGAGCGTTTCGCCAAGAAGATCGCCCGTGCCATCGTGCACGATCGGGTGACCGAGCCCTATGTCCGTACCCGTCAACTGGCGGAGATGATTGCCCGGGTCAATCCGAGCAAGGAGAAGGGCAAGCACGCCGCCACCCGCAGCTTCCAGGCCATCCGCATCTACATCAACAGCGAGCTGGACGAGATCGAGACCGCGCTCAACGGCGCCCTGCAGGTGCTGGCACCGGAAGGTCGTCTCTCCGTCATCAGCTTCCACTCGCTGGAAGATCGGCTGGTGAAGCATTTCATTCGCAAGCACGAGAAAGGGCCGGAAGTGCCGCACGGCATTCCGTTGACCGAGGCCCAGCTGGCCGGCGGTCGCAAATTGAAGTCGATCGGCAAGGCGCTCAAGCCTTCCGAGCACGAGGTCAATGAAAACAGCCGATCCCGCAGCTCGGTGCTGCGGGTCGCCCAGCGGTTGGCGGAGTAAGCCATGAGCGAGGTGCGCGTCCATCTGGCCAGGGAGATCCTCGGTGATCTCTGGCGGCACAAGCTGCAGGTGGTGCTGGCCATCGCCGTGCTGATCACCGCCTTTGCGGTGATCCTGGTGACCAACATGACCCGCGGTCTGACGGCCAAGCAGAACGACCTGATGGCGGAGGAGGATCGGCTCAACATCGAATGGCGGCACCTGTTGCTGGAGCAGGGCACGCTGGCCGAGCACTCCCGGGTGGCGAGTCTGGCCATGGACAAGTTGCAGATGGCTCGCCCGCTGGTGACCACCGAGAAGGTAATTACACAACCATGAAACGCAAGGCTTCCGCCAAGGCCCAACCCAAGGTCAAAGCTCCGTCACTCTATCCGTGGCGCTTTCGCACGCTGGTGTTCTTCATCGGCATTGCGTTTGCCGGCTTGATCTTGCGACTGGCCTGGATCCAGGTGATCGACCCGGATCGGCTGCGCCAGGAAGGGGACATGCGTTCGCTGCGTACCACTGCTACTCAGGCGGTGCGCGGCATGATCACCGATCGCAACGGCGAACAGCTGGCGGTGTCGGTGCCTGTTGAGGCTGTCTGGGCCGATCCCAAGACGGTGCATGAGTCTGGCGCCATTCATAACGAGCGTGCCTGGCTGGCCCTGTCCGCCGTGCTCAAGCTCGACATCAACACCCTCAAGCACCGCATCTCCAATCCGAGCAAGCGCTTCGTCTACCTGCAGCGTCAGGTGACGCCGGCGGTGGCGGAATACATCAAGGGCCTCAAGCTGGGTGGCATCTATCTGCGCCCCGAAGCACGCCGTTTCTACCCGACCGGCGAGATCAGCGCCCACCTGGTGGGGGTAACCAATATCGACGGCAGCGGCATCGAGGGGATCGAGCGCAGCTACAACGAGTGGCTGACGGCGACCCCTGGCGAGATGCGGGTGCGCAAGGACAGGCAGGGCCGGGTCATCGAGCGGCTTGGTCTGGTCAAAGAGGGCAAGAACGCCAACGACCTGCAACTGAGCATCGATCAACGGGTGCAGGCACTGGCCTACCGGGCGCTCAAGCGGGCCACCGACGAGAACAAGGCGACTTCCGGTTCCATGGTGATGCTGGACGTCAAGACCGGCGAGGTGCTCGCCATGGTCAACACCCCCTCCTACAACCCCAACAACCGCGGTCAGTACCAGAGTTTCCGGGTGCGCAACCGGGTGGTGACCGATACCTATGAACCGGGCTCCACCGTCAAGCCGCTGATCCTGCTCAGCGCCCTGCAGGCCGGCGTCACCAGCTGGAAGGACACCATTCCGGGCGGCCCGCTCTTTATCGGGGCCAAGCAGATCCGCGACGTGAGTATCCACAAGGCGACCAACCTGTACGACATCCTGCGCTACTCCTCCAACATCGGCATGTCGCGCATCGCGCTGCGGATGCCGGCGCAGGAGATGATCAACACCCTCAGCATGGTGGGCTTCGGGATGGACACCGGCAGCGGCCTGATGGGTGAGAGCAGCGGCATGCTGCCCCAGCGCCGGCGTTGGTCTGACATCGAACGGGCCACCCTGTCGTTCGGTTATGGCCTGCGAGTCACCCCGCTGCAGCTGGCCTCCGCCTATGCCACTTTGGCCAACAAGGGCAAGCGGGTGCCGCTCTCCATCGTCAAGGTGACCGAGCCTCCCAAGGGGGAGCAGGTCATCGATCACAACAACGCCACCGCCATGTTGCAGGCGCTGGAGTACGTGGTCAGCAATGCCATTCCGAAAGCGCAGATCCCCGGTTACCGGGTCGGCGGCAAGAGTGGTACCGCCAAGGTCGCGGTCGCGGGTGGCTACGGCAAGGACTACATGGCCTGGTTCGCCGGTTTCGCCCCGGCCAGCAATCCCCGTTTCGTCATGGTAGTGGTGATCAACGAGCCCAAGGGCGACGCCTACTACGGTGGCGCCGTTGCGACGCCGCCGTTTGCCGAAGCCATGGGCGGGGTGCTGCAGCTCTTCAATATTCGTCCCGACGCGGTGCCGCCTGCGGTGCCCACCAAACTTGCCCGTACGGAGGCTTCCAATGTTGTCCCGCGCACTTGATCAACTGATGCGCCCCTTTGGCATTACTGCCCCGGCGCTCGCGCTTAATGACATCCAGCTGGACAGTCGGCGGGTCGGGCCCGGTTGTCTCTTCGTGGCGATTCGCGGGCATCAGGTGGATGGCAGACGGTTTATCGAACAGGCGGTGGCTCAGGGAGCGACCGCCGTACTGTTTGAAGAGGACGGTGAATTCGTGGCACCGGCGCTGAGCGTGCCTTGTCTCGGGATCCCGGCTCTGCCAGCCAGGCTCTCCGAGCTGGCCGGCTATTTCTACGACCAGCCGGCCGGCAAGCTGGATCTGGTGGGCATCACCGGCACCAACGGCAAGAGCACCACGGCGCTGCTGGTAGCCAACTGGCGCACCCTGCTGGGGGGCAAGGCCGGTGTGATGGGCACCATAGGCAACGGCCTGTTCGGCGAGCTGGTGGAAGCGGAAAACACCACCGGCAGCGCGGTGCAGGTGCAGGCGAATCTGGCCGCTCTGCAAGCGCAGGGGGCGGATCTGGTGGCGATGGAGGTGTCCAGCCACGGCCTGGTACAGCATCGCGTCGCGGCCCTGCCGTTTGCCGCCGCCGTGTTCACCAACCTGAGCCGGGATCATCTGGACTATCACGGCACCATGGAGGCCTACGGCGCCGCCAAGGAAGAGCTGCTGAAACTGGTGGACGAACCCTGCGCCGTGCTCAATGCCGATGACCGGCTGGGCCGCCAATGGCTGGCTGCCTATCCGGCCGCCGTGGCGTTCAGCGTGCACGGCCCGGTGGCCGGCCACCCGGGGCGACAGCTGACGGCGCAGGATCCCCATTTCCACCAGCAAGGTTTTCGCACGCAGATTAACTCCAGCTGGGGGAATGGTGTATTATCCGCCCCCTTGCTCGGGCGCTTCAACGTCAGCAACGTGCTGGCAGCGATGGGCGCCATGCTGGTGCTCGGTTATGACTTCGACGAGCTGCTGGCCAGCGCGCCGCAACTGCAGCCGGTAACCGGCCGCATGGAGTGCTTCGGTGGCGGCAAGGCGCCGCTCGCCGTGGTCGATTATGCCCACACGCCGGATGCGCTGGAGAAGGCCTTGCAGGCCCTGCGGGTGCACTGTGAAGGGCGGCTCTGGTGTCTGGTGGGCTGTGGTGGCGACAGGGATCGCGGCAAGCGGCCCATGATGGCCGCCATGGCCGAGCTGCATGCGGATCGCGTGATCCTGACCGATGACAATCCCCGTACCGAGGAGCCGGCCCGGATCATGGCCGACATGGTGGCGGGTCTTCGCGATCCCGGCGCCGTGCAGATCGAGCACGACAGGACCAAGGCAATCCAGCTGGCACTGAGCCAGGCGAGCAAACAGGACATCATTCTGGTGGCCGGTAAGGGCCACGAGGATTATCAGATCATTGGAACCGACAAGCGGCACTACAGCGACCGGGAAACCGTCGCGGCCGCCTTGCACACATTATTGGAGTCATTCGCATGATGACCCTCAGGCTTGCCGAGCTGGCGCAGGTACTCGATGCCCGTCTGATTGGTGAAGACGGAGCGATCACGGCTGTCAGCACCGACACCCGTACCCTGGGCGCAGGCGCGCTGTTTGTTGCGCTGCGCGGCGAGCGTTTCGATGCCCACGATTTCTGCGAGCAGGCCGTGGCCGCCGGGGCATCGGCCCTGCTGGTCGAGCGTGAACTGCCGTTGGCGATCCCCCAGCTGGTGGTGACCGACAGTCTCAAGGGACTGGGTCGCCTCGGTCGGCTGGTGCGCGAGCGGATCAACCCGAAAGTGCTGGCCATCACCGGCAGTTGCGGCAAGACCACGGTGAAGGAGATGGCGACCGCCATCCTGCGTCAGGAAGGGGAAGTGCTGGCCACCGCCGGCAACTTCAACAACGAAGTGGGGGTGCCGCTGACCCTGCTGCGCCTCGAGCCGCAACACCGCTTTGCGGTGATGGAGCTGGGGGCCAACCACCCGGGCGAGATCGCCTGGACCACCTCGCTGGCCAAACCCGATGCCGCCATCATCAACAACGTGGCGGCGGCCCACCTGGAGGGTTTCGGCTCGCTGGAAGGTGTATTCCATGCCAAGAGCGAAATCTTCGAGGGGCTAGGCGAGGGCGGCACCGCCATCGTCAATGCCGACAACGAGTTCTGGCCCAAATGGCAGGCCCGCGGGATCCACTGCGCCTTCTCCATCGAGGATCAGCGTCAGCCGTTCCATGCCAGAAGCGTGGTGATCAATCAGCAGGGTTGTGCCGAGTTCGTCATGGTGACGCCGCAGGGCGAAGTGAGCCTGACCCTGGCCATCCCGGGCCGCCACAACGTGGCGAACGCCCTGGCCGCCGCCGCCGGCACGCTGGCGCTCGGTGCCTCGCTCGCCTCGGTCAAGGCCGGGCTCGAGCAGATGGCGCCGGTCAAGGGCCGTTTCTGCGTCCAGCGCTGGGGTGGTCTCACCCTGGTGGACGACACCTACAACGCCAGCGTGGAGTCCGTGCTGGCGGGCATCGATGCCCTGACCGCCATGAGCGGCTACAAGGTGCTGGTGTTCGGTGACATGAAGGAGTTGGGTGAGGAGTCCGCCGAGCAGCACGCCCGGGTCGGACGCCACGCCAGCGAGCGCGGCCTTGATGCCGTGCTGACCGTAGGGGAACAGAGTCGCCACACCGCAGATGCCGCGGCTGGCCGACATTTCGATAACAAGGCGTCGTTGTTTGAAGTGCTTGCGCAAATGATAAATACACATCAAGAAATCGCGATCCTGGTCAAGGGTGCCCGTGGCTCCCGCATGGAAGATATCGTCGAGATGGTCAAAGACCGTCAGGAGTCAGCCACATGCTAGTCTGGCTGGCGGAACTGCTCACCCCGCACTTCACCTTCTTCAACGTCTTCTCCTACCTGACGTTTCGCGCCATCCTGTCGATCATCACCGGCCTGGTGGTGGCGCTCTGGATGGGGCCGCGTCTCATCCGCCGCCTGCAGATCCTCAAATTCGGCCAGGTGATCCGCAATGACGGTCCCGAGTCGCACCTGAGCAAGAAAGGCACTCCGACCATGGGCGGACTGATGATCATCGCTGCCATCTTCATCTCGGTGCTGCTCTGGTGCCGCCTCGACAACCCCTATGTCTGGCTGGTGCTGTTCGTGCTGGGTGCCTATGGCGCCATCGGTTTCGCCGATGACTACCTCAAGGTGGTGCGCAAGAACACCGACGGCCTGATCGCCCGCTGGAAGTACTTCTGGCAATCCGCCGTTGCGCTGGGGGTGGCCGTGTTCCTTTACGCCACCGCCACTCACGACGGTCAGACCCAGCTGGTGGTGCCCTTCCTCAAGGATGTGATGCCGCAACTCGGGCTGATGTTCATCGTATTGACCTACTTCGTCATCGTCGGCACCTCCAATGCGGTCAATCTCACGGATGGCCTGGATGGTCTGGCCATCATGCCGACCGTGATGGTGGCGGGGGGCTTCGCCTTCATCGCCTGGGCCACCGGCAACGTCAATTTCGCCAACTACCTGCATATTCCCTATGTGCCCTATACCTCCGAGCTGGTGATCGTCTGTACCGCCATCGTCGGGGCGGGTCTGGGTTTCCTCTGGTTCAACACCTACCCGGCCCAGGTGTTCATGGGGGACGTGGGCTCCCTGGCGCTGGGCGGCGCACTTGGCACCATCGCAGTGCTGGTGCGTCAGGAGTTTCTGCTGGTGATCATGGGTGGCGTCTTCGTGATGGAGACCGTCTCGGTGATCCTGCAGGTGGGGTCCTACAAACTGCGCGGCGTGCGCATCTTCCGCATGGCACCGATCCATCACCACTATGAGAAGAAGGGCTGGCCGGAGCCGCGCGTCATCGTGCGCTTCTGGATCATCACGCTCATGCTGGTGCTGCTCGGCCTCGCCACCCTGAAGGTGAGGTAAGCCATGGTCATCATCATCGGACTCGGCAAAACCGGACTCTCCTGCGTCGACTATTTCCTCGGCCGTGGCGTGACGCCGCTGGTGATGGACACCCGCGCCAACCCGCCCGGCAAGGATCAACTGCCTGCCGAGGTGGAACTCATCCACGGGCTGGATGGCGAGCTGCTCAAGCAGGCGCACATGATAGTGGCGAGCCCGGGCATTGCCCTGGCTACGCCCGAACTGCAAGCGGCCGCCGAGTTCGGGGTGCGCATCGTCGGCGACATCGAGCTGTTCGTGCGCGAGACCCAGGTGCCGGTGATCGCCATCACCGGCTCCAACGGCAAGAGCACTGTCACCACCCTGGTGGGCGAAATGATCGCCGAAGCCGGCCTCAAGGTCGGGGTGGGTGGCAACATCGGCACGCCGGCGCTCGAGCTGCTCAAGCAGCCGATGGATCTCTGCGTGCTGGAGCTCTCCAGCTTCCAGCTGGAGACCACCCACAGCCTGCGCGCCGCCGCCTCCGTGGTATTGAACCTCAGTGAGGATCATATGGATCGCTATCAGGGCATGGCCGACTATCGGGCCGCCAAGATGGAGATCCATCAGCACTCCCAGCACATCCTGATCAATCGCGACGATGCCCAGACCCTGCCCGACGTGGGCCAGGTGTGGCAGAGCTTTGGCCTTGACTGCAACGGCTATGGCCGCTGCGAGCTGGATGGCCGTCACTGGCTGACCCTGCACGGCGAGCCGTTGCTGGCGGTGGACGAGATGAAGATCGTCGGCGCCCACAACCAGGCCAACGCACTGGCCGCCATGGCCCTGTGCGATGCGGTCGGCATCCCGCGCGAGCCGCAGCTGAGAGTACTGCGCCGTTTCGAGGGGCTGCCCCACCGTGCCCGCTTCGTGCGGGAGGTGAACGGGGTGCGCTGGATCAACGACTCCAAGGCCACCAACGTGGGGGCGACCCTGGCTGCCGTGGCCGGAGTGCGCGAGTCGGTGAAAGGCCGTCTGCTGCTGCTGGCCGGTGGCCAGGGCAAGGGTCAGGATTTCGGCCCGGTGCAGGCGCTGCTCGGCAGCCAGATCGATCACATGTACTGTTTCGGCCAGGATGCCGAGGTGCTGCTGGCGCTGGGCGAGCAGACCGAGCGGGTGGCGGATCTGGATGCCGCGGTCGCCAAGGCGGCTGCCGATGCCAGACCCGGCGACTGGGTGCTGCTGGCGCCGGCCTGCGCCAGCCTGGACCAGTTCAAGTCTTTCGAAGCGCGCGGTGATCGTTTCACCGAGCTGGTACAAAAGTTATGAACGCCCTTCGCGCAGTCGCAGGCTTCTTGCAGCGCTGGCTGTTGCCGGCGCGCCCTGCCGGTCTCTATGACCGGCAGCTGGTCGTGCTGGCGCTGGCGCTGATGGCGGTGGGTCTGGTGATCGTGGCCTCCGCCTCGATCCCGGAGGGGATCGCCATCAACAACGATCCCTTCATGTTCGTGAAGCGTCACGGCCTGTTTCTGCTGATGGCGCTCGGCATCTCCTGGTTCGTGCTGCAGGTGCCGATGGCGCGCTGGCAGCACTACAACGGCCCCATGCTGCTGCTGGCCATCGTCATGCTGGTGCTGGTGCTGCTGGTGGGCCGCAGCGTCAACGGCTCGGTGCGCTGGTTGCCGCTTGGCCCGTTCAACCTGCAGCCGGCCGAGTTCGGCAAGCTGGCGCTGTTCGTCTATCTGGCGGGCTACCTGGTGCGCCGCCAGAGCGAGGTACGCGAGCGTTTCATCGGTTTCATGAAGCCGATGGCGGTGCTGTTCGTGGTGGCCATCCTGCTGCTGGCCCAGCCTGATCTGGGTTCGGTGGTGGTGATGTTCGTCACCTCGCTCGGCATGCTGTTCCTGGCCGGCGCCCGGCTGGTGCAGTTCATCGGTCTCATCCTGGTGGGGGTGAGCGCGGTGGTGACTCTGATCATCGCCGAGCCCTATCGGATGCGGCGGGTGACCTCCTTCCTCGATCCCTGGGCCGATCCGTTCGGCAGCGGCTACCAGCTGACCCAGTCGCTGATGGCCTTCGGCCGTGGCAGCTGGTTTGGCGAGGGGCTTGGCAACTCCATCCAGAAGATGGAGTACCTGCCGGAGGCGCACACCGACTTCGTGTTCGCCATCCTGGGGGAAGAGCTGGGCTATGTGGGCGTGCTGGGCGCGCTGTTTCTCATCTTTGCGCTGGCAATCAAGGCGCTCAAGCTGGGGCACCAGGCGCTGGTGGCCGAGCGACTGTATGAAGGCTATCTGGCCATCGGCATCGGCATCTGGTTCAGCTTCCAGACCTTCGTCAACGTGGGGGCAGCCAGCGGCATGATGCCGACCAAGGGGCTGACCCTGCCGCTGGTCAGTTATGGTGGTTCGAGCCTCATCATCATGATGGTGGCGGTGAGCATGTTGATTCGTATCGATTTCGAGTTGCGCCAGGCCAGTGCCCAGGCGCGCGTGCGGGAGGTTTAGTGAGCAAGACGCTGTTGGTGATGGCAGGCGGTACCGGGGGCCATGTGTTCCCCGGCTTGGCCGTGGCTGATCGCCTGAAGGCCCAGGGCTGGACCATTCACTGGCTCGGCACCGCCGACCGGATGGAGGCCGAGCTGGTGCCTGCCCATGGTTACCCCATCTCCTTCATCGATATCCAGGGGGTGCGTGGCA
The DNA here is from genome assembly GCF_029967615.1 of Aeromonas sp. V90_14. NCBI lineage: Bacteria > Pseudomonadati > Pseudomonadota > Gammaproteobacteria > Aeromonadales > Aeromonadaceae > Aeromonas > Aeromonas sp. V90_14. Next base: position 86,135 of record NZ_JASCAS010000006.1, read on the forward strand.
ACGGCATCAAGCGTCTGCTGGTGGCGCCCTATCGCATCGTCAAATCCGTGCTGCAGGCGCGGCGGGTGCTCAAGACCATTCGCCCCGACGTGGTGCTCGGCATGGGCGGCTTTGCCTCCGGCCCGGGTGGCGTGGCGGCGTGGCTGTCCGGTATCCCGCTGCTGCTGCACGAGCAGAATGCTGCGGCCGGCCTGACCAACAAGCTGCTGGCTCGCCTCGCCAAGCGGGTGCTGATGGCATTTCCGGGCGCCTTCGCGCCGAGCCGTCGCACCGCCGTGGTGGGCAATCCGGTACGCCCCGAAGTGGTGGCGCTGCCGGATCCCCAGTTGCGCAACGGGGCCGAGCCACTGCGGCTGCTGATCGTCGGTGGCAGCCTGGGGGCCCGGGTGCTCAACGAGCAGGTGCCGCCAGCGGTGGCGGCGGCCGGCGTGCCCATCGAGGTGCGTCACCAGTGCGGCAAGGGCAATCGGGATGCCGTGGCCGAAGCCTACGCCAAGCAGGGTGTTGCGGCCGAAGTGAGTGAATTTATCAAGGACATGGCCGATGCCTACGCCTGGGCCGATCTTGTGGTGTGCCGGGCGGGGGCGCTGACCGTCTCCGAAGTGGCTGCCGCCGGGGTCGCCGCCATTTTTGTACCGCTGCCCCACGCGGTGGATGATCACCAGACCCGCAACGCCCTGACTCTGGTCGACGGCGGTGCGGCTGAATTCCTGCCCCAATCCGAGCTGACGACGGCCTCGCTGGCCGCCCGTCTCTCCTGGCTTGCCGGGCGCAGGGAAACCCTATTGAACATGGCCCAGGCCGCCCGTCGCGTGGCCATTACCGATGCCGCCGAGCGGGTTGCCGACGAGTGCAAACGCCTGGCGACCGGGCAGATTGAGAGAGAACTATGACCAAGGTTGAACTGGCAAAACTGCGTACCGTTATCCCTGAAATGCGCCGCGTGCGTCGCATCCACTTCATCGGCATCGGTGGTGCCGGGATGGGCGGTATCGCCGAAGTACTTGCCAACGAAGGGTATCAGGTAACCGGCTCGGATCTGGCCCGCAATGCGGTGACCGAGCGACTCGAGTCCCTTGGCGCCCACATCTTCGTCGGCCACAGTGCCGAGCACGTGAACGAGGCGAGCGTGGTGGTGGTCTCCACCGCCATTAAGCAGGACAACCCCGAGCTGCTGGCCGCCCGCGAGCTGCGCATTCCCGTGGTGCGCCGTGCCGAGATGCTGGCCGAGTTGATGCGTTTCCGCCACGGCATCGCCATCGCCGGCACCCATGGCAAGACCACCACCACCAGTCTGGTGGCGAGCATCTATGCCGAAGCGGACCGGGATCCGACCTTCGTCATCGGTGGCCTGCTCAACAGCGCCGGTACCAATGCCCGTCTGGGCAGCAGCCGCTATCTGATTGCCGAGGCGGACGAGAGCGACGCCTCCTTCCTGCATCTGCAGCCGATGGTCTCCATCGTGACCAACATCGAAGCGGATCACATGGATACCTATGGTGGCGATTTCTCCAGGCTGAAGGCCACCTTCATCGACTTCCTGCACAACCTGCCGTTCTACGGGCTGGCCGTGGTGTGCGTGGATGATCCGGTGATCCGCGGCATGCTGCCGGAGATCGCCCGTCCCACCATTACCTACGGCCTGAGTGATGATGCCGACGTGCAGGTGCTGGACTTCGTGCAGACCAGCAACCGCAGTCGCTTCCGGGTGCGCCGCAAAGATGCCGGCGAGCTGGAGGTGACCCTCAACCTGCCCGGCATCCACAACGCGCTCAATGCCGCCGCGGCGATTGCGGTCGCCACCGAGGACGGGATCGGCGATGATGCCATCATCCGGGCGCTGGCCAAGTTTGAAGGGGTGGGTCGCCGCTTCCAGCAATATGGCGAGTTCGAGACCGGTCGCGGCAAGGCCATGCTGGTGGACGACTACGGTCACCACCCGAGCGAGGTCAAGGTCACCATCAATGCCGCTCGCGCCGGCTGGCCCGAGAAGCGGTTGGTGATGGTGTTCCAGCCGCACCGCTACACCCGTACCCGCGATCTCTACGAAGACTTCGCGGATGTGCTCTCCAAGGTGGACGTGCTGGTGATGCTGGAGGTTTATGCCGCCGGTGAAGAGCCGATTCCGGGCGCCGATGGCCGTGCCCTGTGCCGCTCCATCCGCTCCCGCGGCAGCCTGGAGCCCATCTTTGTCGCGACGCCGGACGATGTGCCGGCGGTGCTGGCCGGGCTGGTGGGTGAGGGCGATCTGGTACTGACCCAGGGGGCAGGGAACGTCGGCGCACTGGCTCGTCGTCTCGGCGAGATGAAATTGAGCATCGAGAGCATGAAATCCGGCGCCTGAGGGCCCAATGAGTATTTTGACCGCCAAGCCGGGGCCTATATAATGGCGAACCGGTCTGCAAAGGGCCGGCATGGCGCGTTAAACGGGGATCGATCGGGTGGAGGCAAGGGCACAAGGGCGCACCAAGGGGGGCTTCATCGCCGGGGTGGGATTTTTCATCCTGGTCATGTGGGGCCTCTACCAGACCGCGCTGGATGTTAAAGATTGGCTGACGGATGCCAATCGGTTGCCCATGAGCGAGCTGTTGCTGCAGGGGCAACACCAGTATTTGCAAACCGATGAACTGCGCAGCGCCGTGCTGGATGGCGCCGAGTTGCGCAACTTCTTCGAGTTGGATGTGAACGAATTGCAGGCGCGGTTGAACGCCTTGCCTTGGGTGGCCCAGGTCTCGGTACGCAAGAAGTGGCCCAACAAGATCAAGGTCTACCTCACCGAACAGGCGGTCGCGGCCCGCTGGAATGGCAACCGCTTCGTCAACACCAAGGGTGAGGTGTTCAGTGCGCCGGACAGGGTGAAGACCCCTCTGATGCAGCTGTCGGGGCCAGAAGATCAGGCCGTCAAGGTGCTGGAGGCCAGCCGCCAATACGAGGCGCAGCTGGCGGCCAGAGGGTACAAGCTGCTGGGGGTGAATCTGACCCCTCGCCATGCCTGGGAACTGACCCTGGATGGCAACATTCAGCTGTTTTTGGGGCGCTCGGATATCGCGCTTCGACTGCAGCGGTTTATCGATGCCTTTCCGGTCATCGAACCTCGTGAGCGGGTTGCTTACGTGGATCTTCGATACGACACCGGAATGGCAGTTGGCTGGAAGAAGAACGAAGAGAAAGTGAATGACCAAAACCGCAGATAGAAATCTGATTGTCGGGCTGGATATCGGCACAACCAAGGTGGCGGTTCTGGTTGGCGAAGTGCTGCCAGACGGTGAGCTCAATGTCATCGGCATGGGCAGTCACGCCTCTCGCGGCATGGACAAGGGCGGGGTCAACGATCTTGATTCCGTGGTCAAGTCCCTGCGTCGCGCGGTGGAAGAGGCTGAAATGATGGCCGACTGCCAGATTAGCTCCGTCTATCTGGGGTTGTCCGGCAAGCATATCGACTGTCGCAATGAAACCGGCATGGTGCCCATCTCTGACGAAGAGGTGACCCAGGAGGACGTGGACAACGTCATCCACACCGCCAAGTCGGTACGGTTGTCCGATGAGCTGAGGGTGCTGCACGTGCTGCCCCAGGAGTTCGCCATCGACTACCAGGAAGGGATCAAGAACCCGGTCGGCCTCTCCGGCGTGCGGATGGCGGCCAAGGTGCACCTGATCACCTGCCACAACGACATGGCTCGCAACATCGAGAAATGCGTGGAGAAGGTGGGTCTGCGGGTGGATCAGTTGATCTTCTCCGCACTGGCGTCCAGCTACGCCGTGCTGACCGAAGACGAGAAGGAGCTGGGTGTCTGCGTGGTGGACATCGGTGGCGGCACCATGGACATGTCGCTGTTTACCGGCGGTGCCCTGCGTCACACCAAGGTGATCCCGTACGCCGGCAGCACGGTGACCAGCGATATCGCCTATGCCTTCGGCACCCCGCCACTGGATGCGGAGGCGATCAAGGTGCGCTATGGCTGCGCCCTCGGCCGGCTGGTCAGCAAGGAAGACAATATTGAAGTACCCAGTGTCGGCGGTCGTCCGGCGCGCAGCCTGCAGCGGCAGACACTGGCTGAAGTGATTGAGCCCCGTTACACCGAGTTGCTCTCCATGGTGAATGATGAGCTGGTGCGGGTACAAAGCGAATTGAAAGCGCAGGGGGTCAAGCATCAGCTTGCAGCCGGTGTGGTCTTGACCGGCGGCGCTGCCCAGATCGAAGGCATTGTGGAGTGCGCAGAGCAGATCTTCCAGAGCCAGGTCCGGGTAGGGGAGCCCATGAATATCCGGGGATTGAGTGATTATGTGCAGGCGCCTGTGTACTCGACCGCGGTCGGGTTGCTGCAGTATGGCCGCACCCATCAATCCACCGGCAGTAGCAAGGAATATGCCGCCAAGGCAAGCGTAGGTGGGCTGGTCAAACGGGTCAGCAACTGGTTGCGTGGCGAGTTCTAAAAGATTTTGCTGAGTCAGGCAAATAAAGCGGAGAGACAACATGTTTGAATTTATGGATAGCCACACTGACGAAGCCGTCATTAAAGTGATTGGTGTGGGTGGCGGCGGCGGCAACGCGGTCGAGCACATGGTTCGTCAAAACATCGAAGGCGTTGAATTCATTACCGTCAACACCGACGCCCAGGCTCTGCGTAACTCCAGCGCCAACACAACCCTGCAGATCGGCGGTGGCATCACCAAGGGTCTGGGTGCCGGAGCCAATCCGGAAGTGGGTCGTGATGCGGCCATGGAAGATCGGGAAGCGCTGCGCGAGCTGCTGACCGGCTCCGACATGGTGTTCATCGCCGCCGGCATGGGTGGTGGTACCGGTACCGGTGCTGCACCGATCGTGGCCGAAGTGGCTCGCGAGATGGGTATTCTGACAGTTGCTGTCGTAACCAAGCCGTTCTCCTTCGAAGGGAAGAAGCGGATGGGCTTCGCGGCTCACGGCATCGAAGAGCTGTCCAAGAACGTCGACTCCCTGATCACCATCCCCAACGACAAGTTGCTGAAGGTGCTGGGCCGCGGCATCTCCCTGCTGGACGCCTTCAAGGCTGCCAACGACGTACTGCTTGGCGCGGTACAGGGCATTGCCGAGCTGATCACCCGTCCGGGCTTGATCAACGTCGACTTCGCGGACGTGCGTACCGTGATGCGTGAAATGGGTACCGCCATGATGGGTACCGGTTCCGCCTCCGGTGATGACCGTGCCGAAGAAGCGGCCGAGAAAGCCATCTCCAGCCCGCTGCTGGAAGACGTGGATCTGGCCGGTGCCCGTGGCATCCTGGTCAACATCACCGCCGGCATGGACATGACCATCGAAGAGTTCGAAACCGTGGGTAACGCGGTCAAGGCCTTCGCCTCCGAAAACGCCACCGTGGTGGTGGGTACCGTAATCGACCCGGAAATGCACGACGAACTGCGTGTGACCGTGGTTGCCACCGGTATCGGTGCCGAGCGCAAGCCCGACATCACGCTGGTGAAGAACAACATGGTACAAGAGCGTCCGGCCCGTCAGCCCCTGATCAGCGAAGCCCTGCAGTCTCGCGTGATGGAAGAGACCCCGGCCAAGGTGGTCAACGCCGAGCCGCAAGCTCGTCGCGAACCGGATTATCTCGATATTCCTGCATTCCTGCGCAAGCAAGCTGACTAAGCCTCCAATGACGCTGGTTTGTTTGTTGCTTAAGGAATGTGCTAAGATGGCCCGGCAACGACCATCTGGTCAGGAATTTGAGCTGTTAAGCGGATACGCCCATGATTAGACAAAGAACCTTGAAAACGAGTGTCCAGGCCACCGGTGTCGGCCTGCATTCGGGCCGGAAAGTCACAATGACGTTCCGTCCGGCGCCTGTTAACACAGGGATCGTTTACTTGCGTACCGATCTGAATCCTGTGGTAGAGCTGCCAGCCAATGCCGATCAGGTGCGTGATACCGTGCTTTGTACCGCTCTGGTCAATGAAGCCGGTGTCCGAGTCTCTACCATTGAGCACCTCTCTGCCGCGCTGGCCGGAATGGGCATCGACAACCTCTATGTCGAGGTTGATGCGCCCGAGATCCCGGTGATGGACGGCAGTGCTCACCCCTTTATCTACCTGCTGCAAGAAGTCGGTATCCGTGAACAGAATGCGCCCAAGCAGTTTGTGCGGATCAAGCAGAGCATCCGGGTTGAAGACGGCGACAAGTGGGCGGAATTCCACCCCTATCGCAACGGCTTCAAGATGGATCTCGAGATCGACTTCCAGCATCCGGTATTTGAAGGACGCAATCAGCGTTGCGTGCTGGACTTCTCCGGTGCCTCTTTCGTGAAAGAGATCAGCCGTGCTCGTACGTTCGGTTTCATGCGTGACATCGAGTACCTGCGTTCCCAGAACCTGGCGCTGGGCGGAAGCCTGGAAAACGCCGTGGTGCTGGATGACTACCGGGTACTGAACGAAGATGGTCTGCGCTATGAAGATGAATTCGTCAAACACAAGATGTTGGATGCGATCGGTGACCTTTACATGTGTAACCGCAGCATTATCGGCGAATTCCGTGCCTACAAGACCGGCCATGCCCTGAACAACAAGCTGCTGCGTGCCTTGCTGGCCAAGCAGGAGGCCTGGGAACTGGTGACCTTCGAGGGTGAGGGCGACAAAGCGCCCATCGCTTACTACGATAACGGTTTGGTTCTGGCCTGATAGCTGTGCAACGGAACGTCGGTCCTCTCTCCGCACCGACGTTCCGTCATTTGTTTACTCCATTCTGTAATACCGATTATCTCCCGGTTTTATTTTCCGTGCGGGCCAATGGCCACACCTGACCGAGCAGACTGATTTCTATGAGCATTACCCTGATCCTCAATGGCAAGCAGCGACGCAAGTTGCACTTACCGAAACAACGTCTGGCCTGGGTCGGCGGTATCTTCTTCACTGTATTGGCCCTGAGTGGTGGCTGGCTCTGGCAGAGCTGGCATCAAAAAATGGAGGCGCTGGAAGTCGCGCTGGCCATGGCCGAACAGCAAAAATCCACGCAAGGGGCTGACGAAGCCCGCGAACAGCTTGCCATGCTGGCCGCTCAGGTGGGCACCATGCAGGGGCAGCTGGGTCGTCTCAACGCGCTCGGCGAGCGGCTGACCGAAAAGGCCGACCTCGATCCCGAAGAGTTCAATTTCAAGGAGCTGCCCCCCATGGGCGGCCCCTCCTATGATGCGGATCTGGAAGTCAGCCTCAACGAGCTGCAGGACTCCATGAAGCATCTCAGCCAGCAGCTCAGCAGTCGTGAAGAGCAGCTGTCGGTACTTGAATCTTTCATCATGAATCACCATATAACCGATGCCGGCTTTATTTCCGGAACACCGGTCAAGCAGGAGCGGGTTTGGGTCTCCTCTGGCTTTGGTGGCCGGGTCGATCCGTTCAACGGTCGCGCCAAGATGCACAAAGGGGTGGATTTCCGTGGCAAGCCCGGCACCCCCATTCTGGCGACGGGCCCAGGCGTAGTGAGCTGGGCGGGCCGTCATCCGGAATTTGGCAACATGGTGGAGATCAACCACGGTAATGGTTTGGTGACCCGCTATGCCCACAACTCCAAGTTGCTGGTCGAAGTGGGCACCCTGGTCGATGAGGGCCAGAAAATTGCCTTGATGGGACGCACCGGTCGCGCGACCGGGGTCCATTTGCATTACGAAGTGTTGAAAGATGGTCGTCAGGTGGACCCCGCGCGTTTTCTCAATGCCAGACGGGGTTAGGTTTTTTTCTCCAGGTTCCAGTGACGGAACACTTATATAACCAGAAATAGTTGGTACCCATGATTAGCACACTGCTTACCAAGATTATCGGCAGCCGGAACGACAGAACGCTCAAGGCTCTGCGCAAAATTGTAAAACAGATCAATGCGATGGAGCCTCAGTTCGAAGCTCTGTCCGATGCACAGCTGCAGGCCAAGACGGCCGAGTATCGTCAGCGTCTGGAGCAGGGTGAGACACTGGAGCAGTTGCTGCCGGAGGCCTTTGCCACCGTGCGTGAAGCCTCTCGCCGGGTGTTCGGCATGCGTCACTTCGACGTTCAGCTGATCGGTGGCATGGTGCTGAACTCCAACCGCATCGCCGAGATGAAGACAGGTGAAGGTAAGACCCTCACCGCGACCCTGCCGGCCTACCTGAACGCCCTGAGTGGCCGTGGTGTGCACGTGGTGACCGTGAACGACTATCTGGCCAAGCGTGACGCCGAGGCGAACCGCCCGCTGTTCGCCTTCCTCGGCATGACCGTCGACTGCAACGTGCCCGGCATGGACGCGTCCCAGAAGCGTGACGCCTACGCCGCCGACATCACTTACGGTACCAACAACGAATTCGGTTTCGACTACCTGCGCGACAACATGGCGTTCTCGCCCGAGCAGCGCGTGCAGCGTCCGCTCAACTATGCGCTGGTGGATGAGGTGGACTCGGTGCTCATCGATGAAGCCCGTACCCCGCTCATCATCTCCGGCCCGGCTGAAGACAGCTCCGAGCTCTATATCCGCGTCAACAAGCTGATCCCGCTGCTGGTCAAGCAGGACAAGGAAGACTCTGAAGAGTACACCGGCGACGGCCACTACACGGTGGACGAGAAGAACCGTCAGGCGTTGCTGACCGAAAACGGCCAGATCTTCGTGGAAGAGCTGCTCAAGAAAGAGGGACTGCTGGCCGAGGACGACTCCCTGTTCTCCGCCACCAACATCAGCCTGCTGCACCACGTCAACGCCGGCCTGCGTGCTCACACCCTGTTTGAGCGCAACGTCGACTACATCGTCCAGAAGGACGAGATCGTCATCGTCGACGAGCACACCGGCCGTACCATGCCGGGTCGTCGCTGGTCCGATGGTCTGCATCAGGCAGTCGAGGCGAAGGAAGGGGTCAAGATCCAGAACGAGAACCAGACCCTGGCCTCCATCACCTTCCAGAACTACTTCCGTCTGTACGACAAGCTGGCGGGCATGACGGGTACTGCTGATACCGAAGCCTTTGAATTCCAGCAGATTTATGGCCTGGATACCGTGGTTATCCCGACCAACAAGCCGATGGTGCGCAAGGACATGGGCGATCTGGTCTACCTGACCGCCAACGAGAAGTATGCCGCCATCATCGAAGACATTCGCGGCTGCGTCGAGCGTGGCCAGCCGGTGCTGGTCGGTACCGTCTCCATCGAGAACTCCGAGCTGCTCTCCGGCATCCTGACCAAGGAAAACATCCCGCACAAGGTGCTGAACGCCAAGTTCCACGCCATGGAAGCAGAGATCGTCGCCCAGGCCGGCCAGACCGGCGCCGTCACCATCGCCACCAACATGGCCGGTCGTGGTACCGACATCGTGCTCGGCGGCAACTGGCAAGCGGAAATCGCCCAGCTGGAGAACCCGACCGAGGCACAAATCGCCGAGCTGAAAGCGGCCTGGCAGGTGCGTCACGATGCGGTACTGGCCGCCGGTGGTCTGCACATCATAGGTACCGAGCGCCACGAATCTCGTCGTATCGACAACCAGCTGCGCGGCCGTTCCGGTCGTCAGGGCGACCCGGGCTCCTCCCGTTTCTACCTCTCCATGGAAGATACCCTGATGCGGATCTTCGCCTCCGATCGCGTCACCGGCATGATGAAGAAGCTGGGGATGGAAGAGGGCGAGGCCATCGAGCACCCGTGGGTGACCAAGGCCATCGAAAATGCCCAGCGCAAGGTGGAAGGTCGCAACTTCGATATCCGCAAGAGCTTGCTGGAATTTGATGACGTGGCCAACGACCAGCGCAAGGTGGTCTACGAGCAGCGCAACGAGCTGCTGGACACCAGCGACATCTCCGAGACCATCCACGTCATCCGTGACGACGTCTATGGCGCCATCATCGACGAGTACATCCCGCCGCAGTCCCTGGAAGAGATGTGGGACGTGCCGGGTCTGGAAGCCCGCCTGAAGTCTGACTTCGCACTGGATCTGCCGTTGCAGCAGTGGCTGGCGGAAGACGACAAGCTCTATGAAGAGAAGCTGCGCGAGCGCATCCTGGATGAAGCCACCAAGCTATATGCCCACAAGGAAGAGCTGGTCGGCAAGGAAGTGCTGCGCAACTTCGAGAAGGCGGTGATGCTGCAAACCCTGGACGGCCTGTGGAAAGAGCACCTGGCGGCCATGGATCACCTGCGTCAGGGCATCCATCTGCGCGGTTACGCCCAGAAGAACCCCAAGCAGGAGTACAAGCGCGAGTCCTTCGATCTGTTCACCCAGATGCTGGAAACCCTCAAGCGCGACGTGGTCAGCATCCTGAGCCGGGTACAGGTTCAGGAGCGCGATGTGGAGGCGATGGAAGAGCAGCAGCGCCAGCAGGCCGAAGCCGCTCCCCGCACCTACACCCATGCCGCGGCCGACAACCAGCTGGCTGATGACGAGGCCCAGGCCGAAGCGGCGCCGGTTACCTTCGTGCGGGACGAGCAGAAGGTGGGACGCAATGACCCCTGCCCGTGCGGCTCAGGCAAAAAATACAAGCACTGCCACGGTCAGTTGACCTGATAGCGCAATGACGATGATGCACCGCCTCCGGGCGGTGCATTCATTTCCGGCAGGCAAAGAAGGAGAGCCGTGCGATGAGCAAGATGCCGACAGGGTGGGATGCCACTGCCCACAACAGCTGGCTGGCCGGCCAGCGCCAGGTGGCCATCCAGCAACTGCTGGCCCGGCTCAACGGCAGCACGGCCAAGCCGATTGCCTTGCAGCTGCAGTTTGCTTATTACCTATTTCTGTGCGACGACCCGGCTTCCGCGGCGCAGGTGCTGGAGATGGCCCACAAGGCCGAACCCGGCAATGACGAGGTGCTGCGCAACCTCTGTGCTTGCCTGTCACGGGCCGGTCAGTACGAGCTGGCAGTGGCACGCTTGCAAACCTTGCAGCAGCGCGCCCCCAACGATTTCCATGCGCTGGACGCCCTCTGCGCCTCGTTGGCCAAACTGGATCGCCACGATGAGGCTGCCCAGGCGGGAACTCGCTCACTGACCCTGAAGGCCCGGTCGGCGGGCAAGGCGCCACCATCCTGGTCATTGCCTGCGGCAGAACCGGCCGTCTGGTTGGCCGATGGCAGTTGCAAGCTGGATGTCATCGCTTTTTCCCTGTGGGGTAGCGAGCCCCGTTATCTGCGGGGGGCCATCGACAACGTGCTGGCGGCGGCCTATCTCTACCCGGGTTGGCGGGTGCGTTTCTACGTGGATGAGAGCGTGCCGGCCGAGTTGCTCGCTGCGCTGCGCGAACTGGGGGCAGAGCTCTTGTTGCAACCTGCCGGTCAGCCTTTGCGTCAGCGTCTGTGCTGGCGCTTCCAGGTGGCCAATGACCCATTGGTGGGGCGCTTCCTGGTGCGGGATGTGGATTCGGTGCCGGGTGTGCGCGAGCGGCTGGCGGTACAGGAGTGGCTTGCATCGACGCGCTGGTTTCATATCATGCGCGACTGGTGGAGCCATACCGATCTGGTGCTGGCGGGGATGTGGGGCGGGGTGGCCGGCGTATTGCCACCGTTGGAGCCCCTGCTCGAAGGCTATCAGCCCGACGTGATGGAGACGCCAAACATCGATCAATGGTTTTTGCGCGACCGGCTCTGGGGTTATTTCTCGCAGAGCTGTCTGGTGCACGATCGCTGCTTCACGCCGCCCGGTGCCATTCCCTGGCCGCAGCCCGCCCCTGGCGGGAGCGAACATGTGGGGCAAGATATCTTTACGGCACAAAGGGAGCCGCAGGCCCGTCGGCTGGCGCCCTGGATTGCCCGTTTGCCGTGTTTACGTTGAGGACAATGATGGAACAGAAGAAACGGATCTGGGTGGCGGTTGGCGTCATCGAGAACGAACGGGGCGATATCTTCATCGCCAAGCGCTCCGCCGATCGCCATCAGGGGGATCGCTGGGAGTTTCCCGGTGGCAAGGTGGAAGCCGGAGAGGATCTGCTTACCGCGCTGGATCGCGAACTGTGGGAAGAGATCGGGATCCGGGTGCAGGATTGCGCCCCCTTCATGGAACTGCATCACGACTACCCGGACAAGCAGGTGCTGCTGGATATCTGGAAGGTGACCCGCTTCAGCGGCGAGCCGTTCGGCAAGGAGGGGCAGGAGTGTCGCTGGGTGCCGCTGGCCTCGCTGCACGAGTATCACTTCCCCGACGCCAATGGCCCGATCGTGACGCGCCTGCAGGCATCACTGGCCGCACAGGGCTGATGTGAATCGCAGTGCATACCAAAATAAAAAGGGCCGTATCGGCCCTTTTTGCTTGCTGGTTTACTGCCACTGCTCCCCTTCTTCGGGGTAGGGCAGCAGCTCCGGGTCTATTTCCCCCGGGATCCGCTTCTCCTCGTCGGCCCACTCGCCGAGATCGATCAGCTGGCAGCGCTTGCTGCAGAACGGGCGAAACGGGCTTTGCGGGCCCCATTCCAGCTCGGTTTGGCAGGTCGGGCACTTTACTTTGGTCACCATGAATGCTCCTCAGCAGCAGGCAAGCTGGAAGGGGACATCACCGATCTGCTGCTCCGTGGTGGGCAGGAAACGCAGGGCGAACCGGTTCTTGTGGCCGCTCAGGGTGGGGTAGCACTGCTGGGTGCCGGTCAGACGGATGCGGATCAGCTCGGCGCTCTCGGCGGTATCCTGGAAGAAGCCGTTGACGGCAACCTGCTCGCTGAAGTTGCCGGACTCACGCCACAGCCGCAGCAGCAGGGAGATGGCGTTCATCAACAGATTGATGTCGCTCAGCCACAGCTGCATCTGCTGATGACGGGCGATGGCCGGGGTAGCGAGCCAGTGGTGCAGTTGCGGCACGTCGAAGGCGCACAATCCGCCCGGAATGGAGAAGCGCTGGCGAATGGAGCCGAGCAGCCGATCCTCTTTGAGGCGGGCACCGGGACGTGGGGCACTCAGCAGGTTGCGGGAGAGCTGGGCGCTCTCCTGCTGCATCTGGCTGATCTGCTCCAGGTCGACATCGGGCAGGCTGGCCCAGTGGCTCAGGCGCTGGCCGAGGCGCTCCAGATCCTTGATCAGATCGGCGCGTAGGTCGCCGCGTTCCAACAACTCCTGCAGGTCGAACAGACCCTTGAAAAAGGCGATATGTGCCCAGGACTGGTCGCTCTCCAGATTGTCGCGGATCTGGGAAAACAGGGACTCCAGACGAAGATAGGTCCGGCTTTTTTCATTGAGGGGAAAATCGTAAATCATGCCTAATCCTGGCCAGCCATAAACCGGCCTAGTGTACTCACAGTTGGCGGGCTTGTTGAGAGGCAAATGCCAGATATGTCTCGTGCAGCGCTAAAATTCGGCTCTTTATCGCCTCGGGCGTGCCATTCTGGTTATCCAGCACATCGTCGGCTGCCGCCAGCCGTTCGGCCCGGCTCGCCTGGGCGGCCAGGATGGCTTGGGCCTGCTCGCGGCTCACGCCATCCCGGCGGCAGGTACGCTCAATCTGGGTCGCTTCATCCACGTCGATCACCAGTACCCGATTGGCCAGGGCAGTGAGCCGGTTTTCCACCAGCAAGGGCACTACCAGCAAACAATAGGGGGAGCGAGCGGCCGCACACTGGCGCTGCATCTCGGTGCGAATGAGGGGGTGGAGCAGGGCGTTGAGCCAGCCCTTGGCCTGCGGGTCAGTGAAGACCCGCTCACGCAGCCGACGGCGATCGAGCTGGCCAGCGGGGGTGATGACTGCTGAGCCAAAATGGGCGGCGATGGCGGCCAGGGCCGGGGTACCGGGCTCGACTACCTCGCGGGCGATGACGTCCGCATCCACTACTTCGATGCCCAGTTTTGCAAACTGATTGGCAACCGTGGTCTTGCCGCTGCCAATTCCGCCGGTGATTGCGACTACATACATGGGTCAGTGCTGCCTTGGTCAGAGAAACGTCGTGAGGTACCAGCGGGTGATGGTATCGCCCCACAGCAGCGCGATCCAGCCGGCGATGGCCAGATAGGGGCCGAAGGGGATGGGTTTGTTCTGATGATGGTTGCGCAGCAAGATGAGACCAATCCCGATGAAAGCGCCAACCAGCGACGAGAGCAGCAACACGATGGGCAGTGCCTGCCAGCCGAGCCAGGCACCCAGCGCCGCCAGCAGCTTGAAGTCACCATAGCCCATCCCTTCCTTGCCGGTCAGCAGCTTGAAGGCCCAGTAGAGGCTCCAGAGCACCAGATAGCCGGCCATGGTGCCGATCACCGCATCGGCCAGCGGTACAAATCCCCCTGTCAGGTTGAACAGCAGGCCGCCCCACAGCAGTGGCAGGGTCAGCTGATCCGGCAGCAGCATTTTGTCCAGATCGATGAAAGTGAGTGCCACCAGTACCCAGGTGAGCAGTAGGGCGGCCAGCAAGCCCCAGCCCGGTGGGAATGTTGCGGCGATGACCAGCGAGAGCAGGGCCGTCAGCAGTTCCACCAGAGGATAACGGGCCGAGATGGGGGCCTGGCATTCACGGCAGCGCCCCTTGAGCCAGAGCCAGCTGAGCAGGGGTATGTTCTCTATGGCCGTGATGGCGTGGCCGCAATGAGGGCAGGCAGAACGCGGCACCATCAGGTTGTAGCGCTCTTCCTGCTGCGGCAGTGCCTCTGGATTGAAATAGCCGAGATATTCGGCCTGCCACTCCCGCTCCAGCATGATGGGCAGGCGATGAATGACCACGTTGAGAAAACTGCCGATCATCAGGGAAAAGAGGAATACCAGCGAGAAATAGAGCCAGGGCAGGCTGTGAAAAACGTCAGTGATCAGCAACATTGAGTCTCGGGTTGATGGGGGATCAGTGGATCACCGATCCCAGTTTGAAGATGGGCAGATACATGGCGACCACCATGCCGCCGACCAGAACCCCCAGCACCACCATGATGAGAGGCTCCAGCAGGCTGGTGAGGCCGTCGACCAGATCGTCCACCTCCTGCTCGAAGATGGTGGCGACCTTGGAGAGCATATCATCGATGGCGCCAGACTCCTCGCCGATCATCACCATCTGAATCACCATGTCCGGGAACAGATCGACGGTGCGCATGGCCACGTTGATCTGCATGCCGGCCACCACCTCGTTGCGAATGGCCATGACGGCGGTGCGGTAGACATAGTTGCCGGAGGCACCTGCCGCAGAGACCAAGGCATCCACCAGCGGTATACCGGCAGAGAAGGTGGTGGAGAGGGTGCGGGCGAAGCGCGCCATGGCGGCCTTGTGCAATATCATGCCGACCACAGGGATGGTCAGTACGAACTTGTCGGTGTTGTCCTTGACCTTCTGGGAGGCGCGCCAGGCGCGCACGTAGAGAAAGATGGCGAGCGCTATGCCGCCAAAGATCACATACCACCAGTTCTGCATAACGCGTGAGATGCCGATGACGAACTGGGTGAAGACAGGCAGCTCGGCGCCGAAGCTCTTGAAGATGTCCTCGAACTGAGGAATGACAAACAGCAGCAGGATGGAGGTAACGATAATGGCCACCAGAATGACCATGGTGGGGTAGAACATGGCTTTCTTGATCTTGGACTTGAGGGCTTCCGATTTCTCGCGATAGGTAGCGATGCGATCGTAGATGGTCTCCAGCGCGCCGGACTGTTCGCCAGCCTCCACCAGATCGCAGTAGAGATCGTCAAAGTGACGGGGATGGCGGCGCAGCGCCTCGGACATGGGGGTCCCGGTCTCCACATCGGCGGCAATCTGCCCCATGAGCTCGCGCATGGCCGCCTTCTCGTGGCTACGAGCGATGATCTGCAGACTTTGGACCAGAGGTACGCCGGCTGACAGCATGGTGGTGATCTGGCGGGAGACGACGGCGATGTCCATCGGCTTGATCTTGGCACCGCCCTTGGAGAAGAGCCCTTGGCTCTTCTTGCTCACCTTGGTGACGTTGACCCCCTGTTTGCGCAGCTCTGCCTTGACCGTGTTGATGCTGTCGGCCTGCAATTCGCCGGAAACCTTCTGGCCCTTGCGATTTACCCCGCTCCAGCGAAAGGCGAAGACTTTCTTGGGGGGATTCTGTTTCTGGGTTAGCGTTGCCATCACTGCGTCCTGCAATGGGGCCCGGGTTGCTCGTCATGAGGAGAAGCAGCCTCGGCCTGATGGAAATCGCCAGGGCCGGCGGCACCTGGATGAATGGGCTGAGCGATAGACTCTGTCAGTTGGTTGTTACCCGGTTTATCTCCGCCAGACTGGTCACACCCAGGCGAGCCTTCTCAAGGCCGGAGGTACGCAAGGTACGCATGCCTTCCTTCTGGGCGATGGCGGCAATTTGCAGAGAGTTGGCCCCTTGCATGATCAATTTTGCGATATTTTCAGACATTAGCATGATTTCGTAGATGCCGACCCGGCCCTTGTAGCCACCTGAGCACTCTTTGCAGCCAACCGGTTTGAACAGTCGCAAGCCTGCGGCCAGCTGCTGCTGGGTAAAACCCAGCTCAAGCAGCTCAGCCTCTGGCACCACTTCGGGAGCTTTGCAGTGATCGCACAGTTTGCGCGCCAGCCGCTGAGCCATGATCAGGGTGACCGAGGAGGCGATATTGAAGGCGGGCACCCCCATGTTCATCATCCGGGTCAGCGTTTCCGCCGCCGAGTTGGTGTGCAGGGTGGAGAGCACCAGGTGGCCGGTCTGGGCGGCCTTGATGGCAATTTCAGCGGTCTCTAGATCCCGGATTTCACCCACCATGACTACGTCGGGGTCTTGGCGCAAGAAAGAACGCAGGGCGCTGGCGAAGGTCAGTCCTGCCTTGGGATTGACTTGCACCTGATTGACGCCGGGCAGGTTGATCTCCACCGGATCTTCGGCGGTGGAGATATTGACCTCGGTGGTATTGAGAATATTGAGACCGGTATAGAGCGAAACCGTCTTGCCCGAACCGGTAGGGCCGGTCACCAGAATCATGCCCTGAGGCTTCGACAGGGCACGCAGGTATTGCGCCTTCTGGCGATCGTCAAAACCGAGCTGCTCGATATTGAGGCGTGCCGCGGAGGAGTCGAGCAAACGGATAACGATCTTTTCGCCCCACATGGTGGGCAGGGTATTGACCCGCATATCCATCGACTTGTTGCGCGACAGCTTGAGCTTGATGCGGCCATCCTGGGGCAGTCGCCGCTCAGCGATGTCGAGCCGTGCCATCACCTTGAGGCGGGCGGAGAAGCGGTTGGCCAGGTTGACCGGTGGGGTCGCTATCTCATGCAGGATCCCGTCTATCCGAAAGCGGATGCGATATTTGGTCTCATAGGGTTCGAAGTGGAGGTCGGAGGCTCCGCGCTTGATGGCATCCATCATGATTTTGTTGATGTATTTGACGATGGGCGCGTCATCGTCAGCAGTGTTGACGCTTTCGTCGAGCCGTGATCCCTCGTCAGATACTTCCAGCTCGGAGATCTCGGATTCGTCGATGTCCTCCATGCCGAGGGCATCTTGATCGCTCTCCATCAGCTTGCCGATGGCTGTGGTGAGTTTGTTCTCCTCGACCAGCAGCGCCTCGGTATGCAACCCGAAGCTGAAGCCAAAATCCTCCAGTGCAGACACATTGGTCGGGTCTGACATGGCGATATAGAGGGTGTGGCCTTGGGTATAGATGGGCAGGACGTGATGTTTTTCAATCAGCTTTTGATTGAGGTATTTCTGCGGGATCTCGGCCAGGTCGAAGGCGGCAAGATCCAGCAGAGGTACCCCATACTCCAGCTCGCAGAAGTCAGCCAGTGCCTTGCTGTCGAGGATTTCGTTTTCGATCAGAAAGGTCACAAAAGGTTTACGCTGGGCCTTGGCTTGACTCAGGTAGCGTTGTGAGTCGGACTCACTGAGCAGGGAAGAGGCGGCCAGGCTTAACGCCAGGCCGCTATTGGGGCTGGAAGTCATGTATCAGCAGATACCTGCAGCAGCACAGGTACCTGCAGCACCAGATGCATTCGCCGTCCAGACGACATTACCTGTGGCCGTGTCGCCGGATAGAATATAAGTGTAGTTTGTTGACAGGTTTTGAGATGTTGCTGTGATTTGGAATTCAGCACCACCGGAACCTGCAGCCAATACAACACTTGCCACATTACCTGCAGCACTGGGGGCTGATGGTATTCCATTATTCCCTTGTGCTTGACACTTGGTCGCGTCAGAGGTGCTCTGGAAGCAAACCTCGACTGCCGTTTTCACAGGTCCTGTTGCCGCAATAACCTCAGAAAACTTCGCTTTTTGGGTATAGGTCTGATACGCCGGCAGCGCGATGGCGGCCAGAATGGCGACGATCGCGACCACGATCATCAATTCGATAAGGGTAAAGCCTGATTGTTTCTTCATTTCAAATATCCTTTTTGTCCTTGGTTCCTGGGAAGTGCCGGTGGAAAACTATCCACACGTCAGTATCTTATCCGAGCTGTTTTACTTGGCAACAGAGGCCGGGGTCTTTGTTAACAATCTTTCTGTCATTTGCGAAAATTTTGATATAAATCATGGATGAAGAGTCCCTATCGACTCTTTTTTACTGGCGGGGATGGGTCCATCTCACACTCCTTTGCCGAGGGATCCTGCCTTAAAGAAAAGGCGCCCGTGGCGCCTTTTGCAAGTCCTTCATCTTGTTATATGTCAGCGACAAGATAGGGGCATGATGATGCCTCTTCGGCTAGATGAATCGCATCGAGAGATCCAGAGCGCGTACATGCTTGGTCAGGGCGCCGACCGAGATAAAATCGACGCCGGTGGCGGCATAGTCCGCCAGGGTATCCAGCGTGACATTGCCGGACACCTCCAGCTTGGCGCGGCCCTGATTGAGGGCAACCGCCTCGCGCATCATGGGAATGTCGAAGTTATCCAGCATCACTATGTCGGCGCTGGCAGCCAATGCCTGCTCCAGCTCGACCAGGGATTCGACTTCCACCTCTACCGGTTTACCCGGGTTGAGACGGCGTGCTTCGCTGATTGCTTCAGCGATGCCGCCACAGGCGAGAATGTGGTTCTCCTTGATGAGGTAAGCGTCGAACAGGCCGATCCTGTGGTTCTTGCCACCGCCGCAGGTGACTGCGTACTTCTGGGCGCTGCGCAGTCCCGGCAGGGTCTTGCGGGTATCGAGCAGCCGACAATCGGTATCTGCCAGCTCGGCCACGTAGCGAGCGGTAAGAGAGGCCACTCCGGAGAGGGTCTGCACGAAGTTGAGGGCATTGCGCTCACCGGTCAGCAACACGCGGGCCGGGCCATGCAGGCGAAACAGTTCCTGATTGGGGGAGAGCACTTCGCCATCTTGTACCAGCCATTCAACTCTGACTTCGCCACCAAGCTGGACAAACACCTCATCGACCCAGGGCTGGCCGCAAAATACGCCAGCCTCGCGGGTGATGACCCTGGCGCTGGCGAGGCGATCCGCCGGGATCAGCTGGGCCGTGATGTCGGCGCTGGCATCGGGTTGATCCAACGGGGTGAGGGCATCGCCCAAGTCTTCGAGTAGTGCGGCGCGTACGGCGCGGCGGATGTCCTGTTGTAGCATGCCTTTTATTCCTGCAAAGGTCTGAGCAGCAACTGCCGCTCCTTTTGAACCAGCTCCAGCCGGCCGAGGGCGTTCATGCCTACCAGCACCTCGTCGCCAGCCGCTGCCGGATTGATGAAGATGGCCAGATCGTACAAGGTCAGTGGTCCCATCGCCAGCGTTTCGATGGTGCCGTTGTCGACCCGGATAAAGCCGGCTGCCGTATTCACCTGGCTGCTGCCGCGGGCGGTCAGGCCAAGCCGCTCGGCAACCTGTTGTGGCACGGTAATGCGGGTCGCACCGGTATCGAGCAGCAGTTGCACCGGCTGACCGTTGATGGCACCCTCCAGACGATAGTGGCCGCTGGCATCGGCCTTGAGCAGCAGGTCGCCGCTGGCGGTGACAGATGGTTGTTCACGGGCATGAAAATAGAGGGTCAGCAATCCCATCAGGGAGAGCCAGGCCAGCAACCAGAAGCGGCGTGCCATCGGGTGCATATTCTTTCCTGAGTCAGCGGAAGATGGCCCAGCCTATCACAGTTGCCCGTTGTCATGAGGCGACTGCGATGAGCCTGAGAGGTGGATCGCCTTGTTGCCCGTCCAGTGTTGCCAGATGCGCCATTCCATTGCAGAGCGAGTAGACAATGACTCAGCCAAAAATAGTATTTTCCATTGATTCAGACGGTTGGTGTGAGCAAGCCCGCAAGGTGCCGTCACCGCACCACAACGAGCGGGCCACCCCGAGCGATATCTCCCTGCTGGTGGTGCATGGCATCAGCCTGCCGCCTGGCGAGTTTGGCGGTCCCTTCATCGATGATCTTTTCCTTGGGCGGCTCGATCCCGACGCTCACCCCTATTTTACCGGTATCCATCAGCTGCGGGTCTCGGCACATTGCCTGATCCGGCGCGACGGTGAGCTGGTGCAATATGTGCCGTTTGGTGCCAGAGCCTGGCATGCGGGAGTATCGAGCTGGCAGGGACGAGAGGCGTGCAACGACTTTTCCATCGGGATCGAGCTGGAAGGGACCGATGAGCTGCCATACACCGACGCACAATACGAGGCATTGGCCGGGCTCAGCCGAACCTTGCTTGGTCATTATCCCGCCATTACGGCGGATCGTATCGTTGGCCATTGCGACATAGCGCCGGGGCGCAAGACGGATCCGGGTGACAGTTTCGAATGGTCGCGCTACCGTCAGGCACTCAACTTTAAGTAATTATTCTAAAAATAAGTTTGTGTTTTTAAAACAATGGCTTGCCTTTATGGTAGGCCATTTTTACTGGCTGTTGATCAAATGTTGCTTGTGAGCGATGTCAAAAATATTGGTCTGACCAATTTCTATGAGCTAAATCATAAATCCCTCTCTTTACCCCTTAAGTGGCAAGGTTGATTCTTGATTCAGATCATCTTTTGGGTGGACTTTTCCCATGCCCTCTGCTAATTTTCGCCCCATTCATGAAATTGGTAATACCAATTTAACAAAGCAGCCTCATGCCCTATCTCAAGATTACTCAACCCAAGTTGGCCGACGCCATTGTCGCCGAGCTGGAACAGATGATTCTGGAAGGCAGTTTGCAGCCGGGCCAGAAGTTGCCGCCCGAGCGGGAGCTGGCCATCCAGTTTCAGGTGTCGCGCCCCTCGCTGCGCGAAGCCATCCAGCGCCTCGAGGCAAGAGGACTCTTGTATCGTCGTCAGGGCGGCGGCACTTACGTACAAAACGCCTTGAGCAAAGGGATCGCCGATCCCCTGTTCGAGCTGCTCAGCACTCACCCGGAAGCCCAGTATGACCTGCTGGAGTTTCGCCACGCACTGGAAGGCATCTGTGCCTACTATGCTGCGTTACGGGGTACGGACGCCGATTTCGAGCGCATCCGTCAGGTGCAGTCCGCCATCGAGGAGGCCGGCCAGCAAGGCTCGCTGGTCAGCGAATCCGCTGCCGTCACCCAGTTCTATCTGGCGGTGGCCGAGGCGTCCCACAACGTGGTGCTGCTGCATCTGCTGCGGGCCATGGGCCCCATGCTTGAGCAGAACATTTTACGCAATAACGAAATTCTGAATCGCCGTCCGGGAGTGGTCGCCAAGATCCGTCGCCATCGCGCGCATCTGATCGAGGCTATCCTGTCGGGGGCTCCGGAGCGGGCCAGGGCAGCTTGTCATGAGCACCTGGCCTTTATCGAGGACACCTTGTTGGATATGCAGAGGGAAGACAGCCGGATCCAGCGATCCATGCGTCGGATCCGTCAGCAGGAAAACTAATCCCACAAGGCTTTATTGTCGAATGCTTGCGCCCTTCGCCGTGCAATGCCGTGCAATCACAACAAAATAGGAACCAGCCATGTCTGATATCCTGAAGAACGATGTGGACCCGATAGAAACGCTGGAGTGGCTTGCCTCTCTGGAATCCCTGCTGCGTGAAGAGGGTCCCCAACGCGCTCAGTTCATCCTTGAACAGTTGGCCGAGAAAGCCCGCGCAAGCGGTGTGGACGTGGCTGCCAAGGCAAACCGCGATTACATCAACACCATCCCGTCCAGCGAAGAGCCGGACTACCCGGGCGACCTGGAGATGGAGCGCCGCATTCGCGCCATCATCCGCTGGAACGCCATGATGATCGTGCTGCGCGCTTCCAAGAAAGACCTGGACCTGGGTGGTCACATGTCTTCCTTCGCTTCTTCCGCGACCATCTACGAAGTCTGCTACAACCACTTCTTCCGCGCTCGCAGCGAGAAGGACGGTGGCGACCTGGTCTACTTCCAGGGTCACATCTCCCCGGGCATCTATGCCCGTGCCTTCGCCGAAGGTCGTCTGACCGAAGAGCAGCTGGACAACTTCCGTCAGGAAGTGGATGGCAAGGGTATCCCTTCCTACCCGCACCCGAAACTGATGCCGGACTTCTGGCAGTTCCCGACCGTTTCCATGGGTCTGGGCCCCATCGCCGCCATCTATCAGGCTCGCTTCCTGAAGTACCTGACCGACCGTGGCATCAAGGATTGCTCCGAGCAGACCGTTTACGCCTTCCTGGGTGACGGCGAGATGGACGAGCCGGAAGCCAAGGGCGCCCTGACCGTTGCCGTGCGTGAAAAGCTCGACAATCTGGTATTCGTGGTCAACTGCAACCTGCAGCGTCTGGATGGCCCGGTTGTCGGCAACGGCAAGGTCATCAACGAGCTGGAAGGCCTGTTCTCCGGCGCCGGCTGGGATGTCACCAAGGTGATCTGGGGTCGCAAGTGGGATGAGCTGCTGAAGAAAGACACTTCCGGCAAGCTGATCCAGCTGATGAACGAGACCGTGGACGGTGACTACCAGACCATGAAGTCCCGTGATGGCGGCTACGTGCGCGAGCACTTCTTCAACCGTTACCCGGAAACCGCCGCGCTGGTCAAAGACATGACCGACGAGGAGATCTTCGCCCTGAACCGCGGTGGTCACGATCCTCGCAAACTGTTTGCCGCCTTCTCCAAGGCTGCGGCGACCAAGGGCAAGCCGACCGTGATCCTGGCCAAGACCATCAAGGGTTACGGCATGGGTGAAGCGGCCGAAGGCAAGAACATCGCTCACCAGGTCAAGAAGATGGATCTGGGCTCCGTGCGTCACCTGCGCGATCGTTTCAACCTGCCGGTCACCGACGAGCAGCTGGAAACCCTGCCGTACCTGAAGATCGAAGAAGGTACCGAAGAGCACAAGTACCTGCACGCCCGCCGTGCCGCGCTGAAGGGCTATGTACCGACCCGTCTGCGCGAGAGCACCACCAAGCTGGAAATCCCGGCGCTGGATGCTTTTGGTCCGCTGCTGGGTGAACAGGCGCGCGAAATCTCCACCACCATGGCGTTCGTGCGTTCCCTGAACGTGATGCTGAAAGACAAGTCCATCGGCAAGCGCATCGTCCCGATCCTGGCTGACGAAGCCCGTACCTTCGGTATGGAAGGTCTGTTCCGCCAGATCGGTATCTACAGCCCGCACGGTCAGCAGTACACCCCGCAAGACCGCGACATCGTCTCCTACTATAAGGAAGACAAGCAGGGTCAGGTTCTGCAAGACGGCATCAACGAGCTGGGCGCCATGTCCTCCTGGCTGGCTGCTGCGACCTCTTACAGCACCAACGATTGCCCGATGATCCCGTTCTACATCTACTACTCCATGTTCGGTTTCCAGCGGATCGGCGACATGGCGTGGGCAGCCGGTGACCAGCAAGCCCGTGGCTTCCTGCTGGGTGCGACCTCCGGTCGTACTACCCTGAACGGCGAAGGTCTGCAGCACGAAGATGGTCACAGCCACATCCTGGCCAACACCATCCCGAACTGCGTCTCCTACGACCCGTCCTACGCCTATGAAGTAGCGGTGATCGTACAGGACGGTCTGCGTCGCATGTACGGTGAGAAGCCGGAGAACGTCTTCTACTACATCACCACCCTGAACGAGAACTACGCCATGCCGGCCATGCCGGAAGGCGCCGAGGAAGGCATCCGCAAGGGTATCTACAAGCTGGAAACCGTGGCCGGTACCAAGGCCAAGGTACAGCTGCTGGGTTGTGGCTCCATCCTGGGTCACGTGCGCACCGCCGCCCAGATCCTGGCCAGCGAGTACGGCATCGGCTCCGATGTGTTCAGCGTCACCTCCTTCAACGAGCTGGCTCGTGACGGTCAGGACGCGGATCGCTGGAACATGCTGCACCCGAACGCCGATGCTCGCGTACCGTACATCGCTCAGGTACTGGGTTCTGAAGCCACCATCGCCGCGACCGACTACATGAAGTCCTTCGCCGATCAGGTGCGTGCCTTCGTACCGACCGAGAACTACCGCGTGCTGGGTACCGACGGTTACGGCCGTTCCGACAGCCGTGCCAACCTGCGTCGTCACTTCGAAGTGAACGAATTCTACGTTGTGGTTGCTGCCCTGACCGAACTGGCCAAGCGCGGCGAGGTAGACAAGCAGGTTGTGGCCGACGCCATCGCCAAGTACGGCATCGATGCCGACAAGGTCAACCCGCTGTACGCGTAAGAGGATCAAGTGTCGTGCCGGGACTCGCTGCCCGGCACGACCTTGCAAAGGTTAACGCGAGAGACGCGTGACAGCAGTCGGTCACGCGGATGCACGCAAGAGGATAAAGCACAATGTCCAAACAGATTATGGTGCCGGATATCGGCGCCGATGAAGTTGAAGTCACCGAGATCATGGTGGCCGTGGGTGACAAGGTCGAACTCGATCAGTCCATCATCGCGGTAGAAGGCGACAAGGCCTCCATGGAAGTACCGGCCCCGTCCGCCGGTATCGTCAAAGAGATCCTGATCAAGGTGGGTGACAAGGTTGCCACCGGTTCCCAGATCATGATCTTCGAAGCCGAAGGTGCTGCCGCACCTGCGCCGGTTCAGGCCGCTGCCCCGGTTGCAGCCGCCCCGGCCGCCGCTCCTGCTGCTGCTGCTGCTCGCAAAGACGTGCACGTGCCGGACATCGGTGACGACGAAGTGGACGTGACCGAGATCATGGTTGCCGTGGGCGACATGGTTGAAGCTGACCAGTCCATCATCGCCGTGGAAGGTGACAAGGCCTCCATGGAAGTACCGGCACCGTTCGCGGGCCGCGTGGTCGAGATCAAGGTCGCCGCTGGTGCCAAGGTCTCTACCGGTTCCCTGGTGATGGTCTTTGAAGTGGCTGGCGCCGCTCCTGCCGTTGCTGCTGCTCCGGCCCAGGCTGCCGCTCCCGTGGCTGCTGCCCCGGTTGCCGCCGCTGCCAAAGAGGTCAATGTACCGGATATCGGTGGCGACGAAGTCGAAGTCACCGAGATCATGGTCGCCGTGGGTGACAAGGTTGAAGCCGACCAGACCCTGATCGCCGTGGAAGGTGACAAGGCCTCCATGGAAGTGCCTGCCCCGTTCGCCGGTGTGGTCAAAGAGATCAAGGTGAAGGCGGGTGACAAGGTCTCCACCGGTTCCCTGATCATGGTATTCGAAGTGGCTGGTGCTGCTCCGGCCGCTGCAGCTGCCCCGGTTGCTCAGGCTGCCGCCCCGGTCGCTGCTGCCCCTGTTGCCGCTGCTCCGGCTCCGGTTGCCCAGGCTGCTGCTGCCTCCGACTTCGTTGCCAACGATGCTTACGTGCACGCCTCTCCGGCCGTACGCCGTCTGGCGCGCGAGTTCGGTGTCAACCTGGCCAAGGTGAAAGCCTCCGGTCGCAAGGGCCGCATCGTCAAAGAAGACGTGCAGGCCTACGTGAAGGATGCGGTCAAGCGCGCCGAGTCCGCTCCGGCTGCGGGTCAAGGCACTGGCAACGGTAACGGCATGAGTGTGCTGGCGTGGCCGAAGGTCGATTTCAGCAAGTTCGGTGATGTGGAAGAGGTCGATCTGACCCGCATCCAGAAGATCTCCGGTCCGAACCTGCACCGCAACTGGGTCATGATCCCTCATGTCACCCAGTTCGACGAAGCCGATACCACCGAGCTGGAAGCGTTCCGCAAAGAGCAGAACGCGATGCTCGAGAAGCAGAAGGCAGACGTGAAGATCACCCCGCTGGTGTTCATCCTGAAAGCCGCCGCCAAGGCGCTGGAAGCTCACCCGCGCTTCTGCAGCTCCCTGTCCGAAGATGGCAGCAAGCTGATCATGAAGAAGTACATCCATATCGGTGTGGCGGTGGATACCCCCAACGGTCTGGTTGTGCCCGTGGTGCGTGACGTCAACAAGAAGGGCATCATGGAGCTGTCTCGTGATCTGGCCGAGATCTCCAAGAAGGCCCGTGCCGGCAAGCTGACCGCTGCCGACATGCAGGGCGGTTGCTTCACCATCTCCAGCCTGGGTGGCATCGGCGGTACCAGCTTTACCCCGATCGTCAACGCGCCGGAAGTGGCCATCCTGGGCGTCTCCAAGTCCGAGATGAAGCCGAAGTGGAACGGCAAAGAATTCGCGCCGCGCCTGATGCTGCCGCTGGCCCTGAGCTACGACCACCGCGTCATCGATGGTGCCGATGGAGCTCGCTTCATCACCACCATGAACGGCGTGCTGTCCGACATTCGTCGACTGGTCCTGTAAGTGAGAGGGCGGGCCCAGAGCCTGCCCTTTTTACTTCTCATTTCGTTAACAGGATTGTAAACTTGCCCCGTTTTTTTCACGGCTGCAGCCGCCTCGTTCTGGTTTAAGACTGCGCTGTCCGGGGATATAAGAACGACAAAGAGGTCATGATGAGTAAAGAAATCAAAACCCAGGTCGTAGTACTGGGTGCTGGCCCTGCCGGTTATTCCGCTGCCTTCCGTGCAGCCGATCTGGGTCTGGATACTATTATCGTCGAGCGTTACTCCACCCTGGGTGGCGTCTGCCTGAACGTGGGTTGCATCCCGTCCAAGGCGCTGCTGCACGTCGCCAAAGTCATTGAAGAAGCCAAGGCGCTGGCCGAGCATGGCATCGTCTTCGGTGCCCCGCAGACCGACATCGACAAGATCCGTCTGTGGAAAGAGAAAGTCATCAACCAGCTGACCGGCGGACTGGCTGGCATGGCCAAGATGCGTAAAGTACAGGTTGTTAACGGCTTCGGTAAATTTACCGGCCCGAACACCTTGGAAGTGGAAGGTGCCGACGGCAAAACCACCGTTACCTTCGACAACGCCATCATCGCTGCCGGTTCCCGTCCGGTGAAGCTGCCGTTCATTCCGCATGACGATCCGCGCGTATGGGACTCTACCGATGCGCTGGAGCTGACTACCGTTCCTGGCAAGCTGCTGGTTATCGGTGGCGGCATCATCGGCCTGGAGATGGGTACCGTGTACTCCTCCCTGGGGTCCGAGATCGACGTGGTGGAATTTGCCGACCAGCTGGTACCGGCTGCCGACAAAGACATCGTCAAGATCTACACCAAGCGCGTGGCCAAGAAGTTCAACATCATGCTGGAGACCAAGGTCACCGCAGTTGAAGCCCGTGAAGACGGCCTGTACGTCTCCTACGAAGGCAAGCACGCCCCGGCCGAGCCGGTCCGTTACGACAACGTGCTGGTTGCCGTAGGTCGTGTGCCGAACGGCAAGATGCTGGATGCCGAGAAGGCCGGCGTTGCCGTGACCGAGCGCGGTTTCATCGAGGTGGACAAGCAGCTGCGTACCAACGTGGCGCACATCCACGCCATCGGTGACATCGTTGGTCAGCCGATGCTGGCTCACAAGGGTGTGCACGAAGGCCACGTGGCTGCCGAAGTCATCGCCGGCAAGAAGCATTACTTCGACCCGAAAGTGATCCCGTCCATCGCCTACACCGAGCCAGAGATGGCCTGGGTTGGTCTGACCGAGAAGGAAGCCAAGCAACAAGGGCTGAACTTCGAAGTGGCCACCTTCCCGTGGGCGGCTTCCGGTCGCGCCATCGCGTCCGACTGCTCCGACGGCATGACCAAGCTGATCTTCGACAAGGAGAGCGGCCGCGTCATCGGTGGTGCCATCGTGGGTACCAACGGTGGTGAACTGCTGGGTGAAATCGGTCTGGCCATCGAGATGGGTGCCGACGCCGAAGACATCGCGCTGACCATCCACGCTCACCCGACTCTGCACGAGTCCGTGGGCCTGGCAGCCGAAGTGTTCGAAGGCTCCATCACCGATCTGCCGAACGCCAAGGCCAAGAAGAAGAAGTAATTCACTTCTGCCTGTAAAAAAGCCGCTCAATCGAGCGGCTTTTTGTTTTTCAGCGTCTGCTGGCGGTTTAGCAGCGCCCTTTCTTGGCCTGCCCAGGCGGACAGAAGGTGCCGTAGCCCCCTCGATCCCCATCGCTGACCCGGATCCGGGTATCGTCCACGCTCACGTCGGCGCCGTGCACCCGCACCGGCCCGCTGCTGCAGGCGCTGAGCAGACCGCTCAGCAAGATCATCACTACCAGCTTGCCCATAACTCCTCCTCTCATTTTCCTGATTATGGGGCATTTTCAGAGGCGGGTGGAGGCGGCGCAAAGCCCCTGCGTCACGGCCTGCCGTGGTGGCGACAGAGGGCGCCGCAGCGCCCTCTGGCAAGTTGTGTCGAGGTAGCCAGAGGCTACAGGCGGAAGTGGCCGACCAGCTTGTCCAGCTCGCCGGAGAGCTGCTGCAGGCCGCGACTGGCATCGGTCAGCTGGTGGGCAATGTCGGCGGTCTCCATGGTGAGCTGGTTGATGTCCTCCACGTTGCGGTTGAGTTCGCCGACCACGCTCGACTGCTCCTCAGTGGCGGTGGCGACCTGGATGTTCATGTCGTTGATCTGGGTGATGTGGGCGGTGATCTGGCCGAGGGCGCCGTTGGCTTCGTCAGCCTGGGTCACCACTTCCAGACTCTGGCTGCGGCCCTGGGTCATGGCACTGACGGCGCGGGCACTCTGTTCCTGCAACCGGTTGATCATGCCCTGGATCTCGGCGGTGGAGGCGGCGGAGCGGTTGGCGAGGTTGCGCACCTCGTCGGCCACCACGGCGAAGCCGCGACCCTGCTCACCGGCGCGGGCCGCCTCGATGGCGGCGTTGAGTGCCAGCAGGTTGGTCTGCTCCGAGATGCTGCGGATGGTTTCCAGAATGCTGCCGATGGAGTCGGTCTGGGTCGCCAGCGACTCGATCACCCCGGCGACCTGTGCAATCTCGTCGGAGAGACCGACGATGCCGTGGCGCGCCTGGGCGACCACGCCGGCACCCGCATCCGCCTGCTCGTTGGCCTGTCTCGCCACTTCTGCGGCGAGGGAGGCGTTGCCGGCGATCTCGGTGACGGTAGCACCCATCTGGTGAATGGCGGTGGCCACCTGCACGGTCCGATCGCGCTGGGCGGTACAGTTCTGCTGGGTCAGCTGGGCCTTGGCGGCCACCTCGTCAGCCGTGGCGGCCAGTTGGTGGGAGTTGCGGGCCACCTGCTCGATGGCGCTGTGGATCTTGCTGACGAAGTGATTGAAGCTCACCGTGATCTCCGCCAGCTCGTCATTGCCGTTCAGCTGGGCACGGGAATCCAGCGCCAGGTGTTCGGCGGCATAGCCGATGTACTGTTGCAGGAAGCCGACTCGGCGCTTGAGGTTCATCAGGATGAGTACCGAGACCAGCAGCGAGATGAGGATGGCGCCGGTGATGATGCTGATCATCTGCAGCCGCCCGCTGGCATAGCTCTGTTCACCGAGCTGATGGCGCTGCTGGGCCTGCTGGATCAGGCCGTCGAGCAGGGCGTTGGCATCCTTGCGCATGGTGCCGTAGGTGACGGTATAGCGATCCCGATAGATGCCCCTTGCTGCTTCCATGTCCCCCTGTTCCAGCGCCTGCAGCATGGGAGCCAGCTCGTTGCTTGCCATTCCCTCGAACTGGCTGAGCAGCTGCTGGGCATTGGCTTTGGCGGCGGGGTCGGTCTGGGCGGTGACGGCCTGTTGCATGGCCTGACGCATCTCGGGAATGTCCTCCTCCCGGCTCTCCTTGACCCGGGTGATCACCCCCTTCGCATCCTTGAGAGAGGTATCCTGCAGCAGCATCATGTCGATGCCGACTCGCATGCGGGGAATGCGTGACACCACCTCCGCCATGGCCCGCATGGGAGTGGCGGTGTTCTGGTAAAGCTCGGTGGATTGTTGCTGGATGGTGCCCATGCTCTTGAGGCTGGCACCGCCCACCAGCAGCAGGGCGAGACAGGGTACGGTGACAGCCAGGATCAGCTGCAATTTGAGCGTCAGTTTACCTTCTAGCATGGGTTTTCCTCGCTGATCATGACGATGTGAATTATCAGAGTATAAATCGACGGATTTGGCGCCAACTTGAGTTTTTGTTA
This sequence comes from Aeromonas sp. V90_14, assembly GCF_029967615.1. Classification (NCBI taxonomy): domain Bacteria; kingdom Pseudomonadati; phylum Pseudomonadota; class Gammaproteobacteria; order Aeromonadales; family Aeromonadaceae; genus Aeromonas; species Aeromonas sp. V90_14. The sequence continues at coordinate 116,214 of NZ_JASCAS010000006.1, forward strand.
ACAAACGACCAACAAAAAGGGGCGCCATAGCACCCCTTATGATGTCAGAAGTCTTAAAGCCGGAAGTTGCCGACCAGCTTGTCCAGCTCGCCGGAGAGGTGCTGCAGGCTGCGGCTCGACTCGGTCAGCTGGTGGGCGATGTCGGCAGTCTCCATGGTGAGCTGGTTGATGTCTTCCACGTTGCGGTTGATCTCGCCCACCACGCTGGACTGCTCCTCGGTGGCGGTGGCGACTTGGATGTTCATGTCGCTGATCTGGGTGATGTGGGCGGTGATCTGGCCGAGGGCGCCGTTGGCCTCGTCAGCCTGGGTCACCACTTCCAGACTCTGGTTGCGGCCCTGGGCCATGGCGCTGACGGCGCGGGCACTCTGCTCCTGCAGCCGGTTGATCATGCTCTGGATCTCGGCGGTGGAGGCGGCGGAACGGCTGGCGAGGTTGCGCACCTCGTCGGCCACCACCGCGAAGCCGCGGCCCTGCTCACCGGCGCGGGCGGCCTCGATGGCGGCGTTGAGCGCCAGCAGGTTGGTCTGCTCCGAGATGCTGCGGATGGTGTCGAGGATGCTGCCGATGGAGTCGGTCTGGCTGGCCAGCGACTCGATCACCCCGGCCACCTGTTCAATCTCGCCGGAGAGGCCGACGATACCGTGACGGGCCTGGGCTACCACCAGGGCGCCGGCGTCAGCCTGTTCGTTGGCCTGCTTGGCCACATCGGCCGCCAGCGAGGCATTGCCGGCGATTTCGCTCACGGTGGCGCCCATCTCGTGGATGGCAGTGGCCACCTGCACGGTGCGATCCCGCTGGGCGGTACAGTTGTGCTGGGTCAGCTGGGCCTTGGCGGCCACCTCGTTGGCGGTGGCGGCGAGCTGGCGGGAGTTGCTCGCCACCTGCTCGATGGAGCCGTGGATCTTGGCGACGAAGTTGTTGAAGCCGGTGGCCACCTGGGCCAGTTCATCCCGCCCCTCCACCTTGAGGCGCTGGGTCAGATCGCCGTCACCGCTGCCGAGTTCGCGGAACAGGCGGGCCAGCTGGTTGAGCGGGCGGCTGACCGAGCCGGCCAGCAGCATGCCGAGCAGCCCCATGCCGGCGGCGATGGCCAGGCTCACCAGCAGGATGTGCAGGCGGGCGCGGTCCAGCTCGGCATAGATCTCCGCTTCCGGCACCTGGGCCACCAGATACCAGTCGAGCAGCGGAATGTAGCTGCTGGCCAGTACCACCGGCTGACCGTCGATCTCGGCGTGGGTGGCAGCAAAGGGCTGCTTGTTCAGCAGGTTGCCGCTGCCGCTTGCCAGCTGGGCCAGGCTGTCACGGTCGATGCGGCTGGCGTCTGGGTGCAGTTTCACCTTGCCGCTGCCGTCGGTCATGAACACGAAGCCGCTGTCGCCGATGCGGAAGTTGGCGAGCATGCTGACCATGCTGTCGAGGGACTTGGCGAGGCCGGCGAGGCCGCGGCCATTGAGCTGCTGGAAGTTGACGAACAGCTTCACCTCGCCGTTGCTTTCGCGAAAGATGCTGAGCATCAGGTCTTGCTGGCTCTTGGTGTAGCCGTAGAACCAGGCATCCTGCTCCGGGGTGAGGTTGCGCAGGAAGCCATCCTGGTTGTAGTAGGCAGCGCTCTGGCGATCGGCGAAAGAGGCGGTGACCAGCCCGTACTGGGCTGCCATGTCCTTGAGCTGGTCGATCAGGATCGACTCCTGCTCCTTGGGCATGCCGCGGGCCACCCAGTCCAGCACGAAGCGATCGTTGGCCAGCTGTCTGGCGGCGCCAGCGACCGAGGTGAGATCCTTCTCGATCTCCTTGCCGATACGCTGGGTCAGGTTGGGCAGCTCCTGCTCGAACATGCGGCTTTCGATCAGCTGCTGCGCCGAGCGCTGGCTGAAGTAGCCTACCAGCAGGCAGGAGAGCACCACGGCCAGGGTGACCGTGGCCAGGATTTTCTGTTTGAGTGTCAGGCTTGCAAGCATAGGAGTGACTCGGGTGTATGAACACGGGATTGAGGACATATTAGCGGCAGCCCGGTGCCACCCTTGATAGGCCGACCCACTTTATTGACGGATTACGTTTGCGCTCACATCGCTGCATGGGCGGCCAGCGTCGCAATGCGTGCCGATATCCCCTATGAACTGTTGCGGTTCGCCGGCCGCCCCTTATAGTAGGCTTCACTGCCTAGCTGGCTCGCCTTGGATTCAATGGAAAATCATATGCACATCTTTCGTCGAGGATGGAACCCCCTGTTTCTGATATTGCTGGCCTGTCTGCCGCTGATGGCAGCGGCCCAGTCCGAGCGGCCCAAAATTGCCCTGGTGCTCAGCGGCGGCGGCGCCAAGGGGGCGGCCCACATCGGCATCCTCAAGGTGCTGGAAGAGAAGCGCATCCCGGTCGACATCATAGTGGGCACCAGCATGGGCTCCTACGTGGCGGGCATGTACGCCATGGGGCTCAGCGCTGAAGAGGTGGAGCGCACCACCCTGGCCATCGACTGGAACAAGGGCTATCAGGACAAGGTGGGGCGTGACGAGCTCTCCCTGCGCAAGAAGCAGCAGAGCGAACAGTATCAGCTGCGCACCGACATCGGCATCAATGGCGACTCGGTCCAGTTCCCCGACGGCTTCTTCCAGGGGCAGTCCATGGCTAGCCTGCTGCGCCACGCCACCTCCAACCTGCCGGTGCAGAAGAGCTTCGACGACCTACCTATTCCCTACCGCGCCATGGCCACCGACATGGAGACGGTGACCCCCTTCGTGCTGGACCACGGCAGCCTCGCCAAGGCGATGCAGGCATCCATGTCCATTCCCGGCGCCCTCAAGCCGGTGGAGTGGGAGGGGCACATCCTGGCCGATGGCGGCACCGTCAACAACATGCCGGTGGACGTGGCCAAGGCGATGGGGGCCGACGTGGTGATCGCGGTGGACATCAGCGCCAAGCTGCGCACCCGCGAGTCCTTGAAGTCGGGGCTGGCCATGATCGATCAGCTCACCACCTACATGACCCAGGTCGGCACCGAGAAACAGAAGGCGCTGATGGGACCCAAAGATGTGCTGCTCAGCCCGGAATTCGGCGGCATGGGCATCGCCGACTTCGCCCTGATGCCGGAGGGGATCAAGATAGGGGAACAGGTGGCTAGGCGCGCTTCCAGTCAGCTTGATGCGCTCTCTCTCTCGCCCGCCGCCTATACCGCCTATCGCAACCAGAAGCTGAGCCGGCGCGCCGAGCGCAGCGGCCAGCCCGCCTACTACATCGACAAGGTGGAGATCATCAACAAGTCCCGTCTCTCCGACGAGACGGTGCACGCCATGCTGAAGGTGCGGCCCGACAAGATCCAGACCAACGAGAGCCTGGAGGCGGGCATTCGCCGGCTCTATGCGCTGGAGTCGTTCGATCGCATCACCTACGAGGTGGAGGAGCGGGGCGGCGAGAACGTGCTGGTGGTGGACGCCAGCGAGAAGAACTGGGGGCCGGGCTACCTCAACTTCCAGTTCGGCTTCTCCGATGACTTCGAGAGCAGCTCCAACTACAACGTGGGCATGTCCTACACCCTCACCAACGTCAACGACTGGGGGGCCGAGTGGCTGACCGAGGCATCACTCGGTACCGCCAAGCACTTCAAGACCGATTTCTACACCCCGCTGGAGCCCTCCCAGACCTTCTTCGGCGAGGCGAGCCTGGCCTATGACAAGACCCAGCGTCGCATCTTCATTCCCGAGGAGACGCGGGCGGCGGATGAGGTGAGCTATGTCGACGCCGAGTACAACTTCACCAACGTCGATCTGGCGGTGGGCTGGAATCGTCAGCCCTGGAGCCGTCTCTCGCTCGGGCTGGAGGGGAAGGTAGGCGACATCGACGTGCGCAACGTGGCGAATGCCAAGGTGGATGCCTCCTCCTGGGGCCCTTATGTCCGCTTCGAACACGATACCCTCGATAGCCGCTATTTCCCCTATCAGGGGGCTTACTGGGACATCAAGGGGGGATACTCCGCCGTCCGGCTGGATGACAACGACACGATCAATGATCGTTATGAGGGGGTCAACTACCACCTGGCGATGGTCAAGCCCTGGTCCTGGGACAGGCACAGCCTCAACCTGCTGCTGGAGGGGGGGGGCTCCACTTCCCAGGAAGAGCTGCCGCTGTTCGTGCAGGATCTGGGCGGGTTGTTCCGCATGTCCGGCTTCCAGCGCTATCAGCTGAGCGGCCGTTACAGCCTGTTTGGCGGGCTGCGCTACATCTACCGGGTGGCGGACAACGACTTCGGCGCGCTGCGGGCGCCGCTCTATCTGGGCGGCTCCCTCGAGCAGGGCGGGGTGTGGGACAAGGGTGAAGACATCAGCATGGAGAGCTCCTTCACCGCCGGTTCCGTCTACGTGGGGGTGGAGAGCTTCCTCGGCCCCATCTTCCTCGGCTACGGCATGGCGGAGGGGGGCAACGACATGTTCTATCTGCAATTGGGCAGCACATTCGAATAACGGCCAAATGATGCCTTTTTGTTAACTTACTTCTGGTGTGCCATTTGTCTGTTTGTAAAACACCAGCAACTTTAGATGGTTATGTTGTTTTGATGAATATCTGTACAGGCTTTGGATTTTAATTAGTCGTTAAAACTTATATAGTGGGGGGCACCCTACGGGTGTCCCGCAAGGACGATCGCCGCGAGCGTGGGCGAACCCCAAAAAAAGACCAAAGAGGAATTAGTCGTGCTTGAAACATACCGTAAACACGTCGCAGAACGTGCCGCCGAAGGCGTGGTTGCCAAACCTCTGGACGCAGAGCAGGTCGCCGCCCTGGTTGAGCTGCTCAAGAACCCGCCCGCCGGCGAACAAGACTTTCTGAAAGAGCTGTTGTCCTCCCGTATTCCCCCTGGTGTTGATGAAGCGGCCTATGTCAAAGCCGGCTTCCTCACCGCCGTCGCCAAGGGCGAAACCCACTCTCCCATCCTGACTGCCGCCGAAGCTGTTGAGCTGCTGGGCACCATGCAGGGTGGTTACAACATTCAGCCGCTGATCGACCTGCTGGACCACGGGACCCTGGCTCCTCTTGCCGCCAAGGGCCTCTCCCACACCCTGCTGATGTTCGACTCCTTCCACGACGTGGAAGAGAAGGCCAAGGCGGGCAATGCCCACGCCAAGCAGGTGATGCAATCCTGGGCCGACGCCGAGTGGTTCCTCTCGCGCCCTGAACTGGCCGAGAAGATCACCGTCACCGTGTTCAAGGTGACCGGTGAAACCAACACCGACGATCTGTCACCGGCACCGGACGCCTGGTCCCGCCCGGACATTCCGCTGCACGCGCTGGCCATGCTGAAGAACGCCCGTCCCGGCATCACCCCGGACAAGGATGGCGTCATCGGCCCCATCAAGACCATCGATGCCCTGAAAGAGAAGGGCTTCCCGCTGGCTTACGTGGGTGACGTGGTCGGTACCGGCTCTTCCCGTAAATCCGCCACCAACTCGGTGCTCTGGTTCATGGGTGACGACATTCCGCACGTGCCGAACAAGCGTGCCGGCGGTGTCTGCCTCGGCGGCAAGATTGCCCCGATCTTCTTCAACACCATGGAAGATGCCGGCGCCCTGCCCATCGAGGTGGACGTCTCCAAGCTGGAAATGGGCGATGTGATCGACATCTACCCGTTTGCCGGCAAGATCTGCAAGCACGGTACCGACCAGGTGCTGGCGCAGTTTGAACTGAAAACCGACGTGCTGATCGACGAAGTGCGCGCCGGTGGCCGTATCCCGCTGATCATCGGCCGCGGCCTGACCGACAAGGCCCGCGAAGCGCTGGGTCTGCCGTTCTCCACCGTGTTCCGTCGTCCGCAGCCTGTCGCCGACACCGGCAAGGGCTTCACCCTGGCCCAGAAGATGGTGGGCAAGGCGTGCGGCGTGAAGGGCATCCGCCCGGGCACCTACTGCGAACCCAAGATGACCACGGTCGGTTCCCAGGACACCACGGGCCCGATGACCCGCGACGAGCTCAAAGATCTGGCCTGCCTCGGCTTCTCCGCCGATCTGACCATGCAGTCCTTCTGCCACACCGCGGCTTATCCCAAGCCCATCGACGTGCAGACCCACCACACCCTGCCGGACTTCATCATGAACCGCGGCGGTGTCTCTCTGCGTCCGGGTGACGGCGTCATCCACTCCTGGCTGAACCGCATGCTGCTGCCGGATACCGTGGGTACCGGTGGTGACTCCCACACCCGTTTCCCCATCGGCATCTCCTTCCCGGCGGGCTCCGGTCTGGTGGCCTTCGCCGCCGCCACCGGCGTGATGCCGCTGGATATGCCGGAATCCGTGCTGGTGCGCTTCAAGGGCGAGTTGCAGCCGGGCATCACCTTGCGTGACCTGGTCCATGCCATCCCCTACGCCGCCATCCAGAAAGGGCTGCTGACCGTCGAGAAAGCGGGCAAGAAGAACATCTTCTCCGGCCGCATCCTCGAGATCGAAGGTCTGCCGACCCTGAAGGTGGAGCAGGCGTTCGAACTGGCCGACGCCAGCGCCGAGCGTTCCGCCGCCGGTTGCACCATCAAGCTGGATAAAGAGCCGATCATCGAGTATCTGAAGTCCAACATCGTGATGCTCAAATGGATGCTGTCCGAAGGCTACGGCGATGTACGCACCATCACTCGCCGCATCAAGGGGATGGAAGAGTGGCTGGCCAACCCGGTGCTGATGGAAGCGGACAAGGATGCCGAGTACGCCGAAATCATCGAGATCGATCTGGCCACCATCAAGGAGCCGATCCTGTGCGCGCCGAACGATCCGGACGATGCCCGTCTGCTGAGCAGCGTGGCTGGCGACCAGATTGACGAGGTATTCATCGGTTCCTGCATGACCAACATCGGCCACTTCCGCGCCGCCGGCAAACTGCTCGAGAAGTATCAGGGCGAGCTGCCGACCCGCATGTGGATCGCGCCGCCCACCAAGATGGACAAGGATCAGCTGACCGAAGAGGGCTACTACGGCATCTTCGGCCGGGTCGGTGCCCGCATCGAGATCCCCGGCTGTTCCCTCTGCATGGGCAACCAGGCGCGGGTTGCGGAAGGGGCCTCCGTGGTTTCCACCTCCACCCGCAACTTCCCGAACCGTCTGGGCAAGGGTGCCAACGTCTATCTGGCCTCTGCGGAGCTGGCCGCGGTTGCCGCCATCATCGGCAAGATCCCGACCGTGGCCGAGTACCTGCAGTACGCCAAGACCCTGGACGCCACTGCGGCCGACACCTATCGCTACCTCAACTTCAACGAGATCGCCTCCTACACCAAGAAGGCCGATGCGGTGATCCTGCAGCAAGCGGTATAAGGGTCGGCGCCGCCATGGCGCTCCCGTGCTGATGCAAAGCCCCGGCCCGTGCCGGGGCTTTTGCTTTTGTTCTGGGTATGGCTGGTTGTTTTTTGCACACATTAGGGCTGGGTTCAGCATCGGCTGTTAAGGTGGGCTGCCATGTTTGCTGTCTGGTCCCGCTATGTCGATGTCGCTGCCCAATCTGGATTTCTCCCGTCCCTGGCTCCGTCTTGGCTGCACCCTGTTGCTGTTCAGCCTGCCCTTCACGTTCGGCGGCTGGGCCATCTACAACAGCCATATGCACGCTCTGGATCGTCAGTCCGAGCACTCCGCCAGACAGGCGGTGACCCTGATGGAGACCATGCTGGCCCACGCCGAGAGTGCCAACCGCTCGCTCTTTCCCTTCATCGATCAGCCGTGCGAGCAGGCCCTGTTAACCCTGCGCCAGCAGGTGGCGCTGGTGCCCTTCGTGCGTACCGTCAACCTGGTGGGGGAGAACGGGATCTACTGCAACTCGCTGTTCGGTGCCATCCAGTGGCCGGATCGGCTCGAGCGTTACAGCGGCGGACGGCTGCTGCTGCTGGCGGGCAACCAGGTGCGGGCCCACCACCCCCTGCTGGCCCTGCGCGACAGCCATGGCAAGGGGGCCGCTTTCAGCACCATAGACGGTGATTACCTGCGCTTCATGCTGGTGCTGAGCGGACGGCCCTGCACCCTGCTGCTGCACGTGGGGCAGCAGTGGCTGGATGAGCGGGGCGTGCTGAGCGAAGGGGGGCAGCCGCAGGCGATGCTGGCCAGCCATGAGATCCACTCCAGCCGCTATCCGCTCTCCATCTATGCCGGGCACGAGGTGCCCTCGTTCTGGAACTCCCTGTGGCAGGCCAGGCGCTGGGCCATTCTGCTGCTGCTGGGGATCTCCCTCGGCTTCGCCCTGCTCATCTGGTGGCTGCTGGGACGGCCCCGTTCACCGGAGGTTGAGCTGGCGCGAGCCCTGCGCAATCGGGAGTTTGTGCCCTATTTGCAACCGCTGGTGGCGGCGGGGAGCGAGCGGGTGATGGGAGCCGAGGTGTTGATGCGCTGGCAGCACCCGACGGCCGGGCTGATCCGCCCGGATCTCTTCATCCCCCAGGCAGAGGCGAGCGGTCTGATCGTGCCGATGACCAGCCTGCTGATGGAGGAGGTGGCCCGCGAGCTGAGCCTGGATCGCAGCCGGGTGCCGCACGGGTTTCACATCAGCTTCAACATCAGTGCCGCCCACTGCCGCGACATGGCACTGCTTGCCGAGTGTCGGCGCTTCCTCGATCACTTCGCGCCGGGCCAGGTGGTACTGGTGCTGGAGCTGACCGAGCGGGAGCTGCTGGTGGCGGATCCCCAGACCTTGGCGCTGTTTCGCCAGCTCGACGAAATGGGGGTCAGGCTGGCCATGGACGATTTTGGCACCGGCCACTCCAGCCTCCACTACCTGCAGCAGTTCCATGTGGACTATCTCAAGATAGATCAGTCATTTATCGGCAGGATCGGCACCGAATCCCTGTCCGAGCACATAGTCGACAACGTGATCGATCTGGGGACCCGGCTCGGCCTCGCGCTGGTTGCCGAAGGGGTGGAGACGCGCCAGCAGGCCGACTACCTGAAACGCAAAGGCGTCGACTACCTGCAGGGCTACCTGTTTGGCCGTCCGCTGCCGCTGCGCGACTTTCAGGCTGCATTGGCCCAGCCTCAGGTCGACCGCTCGGTGCAGCTGGCTTCTGTCTGAGCCATCAGGTGAGGGATTGCAGCCACTCCGACAGTCTGGCGTGGGCGCTGCCGGGAGCGGGCGGGGCGGGGGCGAGCAGGTGGTAGCCGGTGCCGTCGGGGCAAAAGCCGAGCGGCGCCACCAGCAGGCCGGCCTCGATGTCGTCGCACACCTGCCGGTAGGGACCGATGGCGACCCCCAACCCGGCGACTGCCGCCTGCAGGCTGAAGTAGAAATGCTCGAAGGTCTGCCCCGGCGCCTCCTCGCCGGCGGACTGGCCGGCGTGCTGCAACCACTCCTGCCAGGCTCCGGGCCGGGTCTTGGTGTGCAGGCGGGGGGAGGCAGGGCGCAGGGCCGGGCCGTTTGCCCCCGCTTCGAAGAACTGTGCCATCTTGCCCGGCTGGCAGACCGGCCCGGTCAGCTCCTCGAACAGCGGCTGGCTGTAGAGCTCGGCAGGCCACTGGAAGTCGTTGCGCCGGATGGCGAGATCGATGCCGCTGCCGAAGCTGAGGGCACCGCCACCGGCCATCAGGTGCACGTCCAGCTCGGGATGCAGGGCCTGGAAGGCGGGCCAGCGCGGGATCAGCCAGCGCATCAGCAGGGTTGGCTCGCAGGAGATGACCAGCGACGTCGGCCGTCCCTGCCGGCGCAGCGCCTGCGCCGTCTGGCGGATGCCGCCCAGCCCCTCCCTGACCGCCTGATAGAGCCGCTCCCCCGCTTCGGTCAGAAAGACCCGGCGCTGGCGCCGTTCGAACAGCATGACCCCGAGATCCTCTTCCAGCAGGCGTACCGCCCGGCTGACCGCGCCGTGGGTGAGGTGCAGCTCGTCGGCGGCGCGGCTGAAGTGTTCGGTACGGGCCGCCACCTCGAAACAGCGCAGCGCGGTCAGGGCCGGCAGCGACAGGCTTTTCTGTGAATCATTCTCACCGTTCATGTCAGAAGTTATCGTTCGTTATTGGTGCTATGGCCAAATAAAATAGCCGATATTCCATGTGATCAGGACTATTTTCATGACCGAACTGTTAGCCGTAGTAGCCATTACCTTCTTTGCTGTCATCAGCCCGGGGCCCGACTTCGCCATGGTGTCGCGCAACAGTCTGCTGCTCTCGCGCCGCAGCGGGGTGCTGACGGCGCTCGGCATCGGCGCCGGGGTCTGCGTGCACGTCACCTACACCCTGCTCGGGGTGGGGCTGCTGATCCAGCAGTCGCTCTGGTTGTTCAATCTCATCAAGCTGGCGGGGGCCGCCTACCTCATCTTCCTCGGCATCAAGATGCTGCGGGCCAAACCGGCGACCGCCGAGGTGCTGGCCGAGCAGCCCGCCCTCTCCAGCCTGGGGGCGTTGCGCACCGGTTTTCTGACCAATGTGCTCAACCCCAAGACCACCATCTTCATCGTCAGTCTGTTCATGCAGGTGGTGCAGCCGCAGACGCCGCTGGCGGTCCAGCTCGGTTACGGCGCCTTCATCGTGCTGGCCCACGCCGTCTGGTTCAGCGCGGTGGCGATCTTCTTCTCCACCGATTCGGTACGGGGTCGGCTGCTGGCGGTGCGCCACTGGATCGATCGGGTGTTTGGCGGGCTGCTGGTGGGATTCGGCATGCTGCTGGCACTGACCCAGCAGACGCGCTGAGGCGAGGGGAGAGGCGCTCTCCCCTATCCACCCCCGACTGTAGGGGCTTGTTTTTCATGCCTTGCGCCCCGCTTTTCGGTAGAATTGGCGCTCATTTTGACGTCAATAAAGATGAGGGGCGGTATGACGGTCAGGTTCCAGGCATTTCACAGCATCAAGGCGATAGGTCAGCGGGAGGTGCTGTTCAACTGGTCCAGGACCAACCCGCTCGGCGCACTGGAGCAGGTGTGGCGTCCGAAGAATCGCGACGAACTGCAGCAACTGCTGCGGGAAAATCCCGAGCGCAAGCTGCGCCTCATCGGCTCCGGCCTCTCCTTCGAACCCATCCACAGCGTCTATGCCGAGGGCAGCCAGGCGCTGCTGGTGGACTTGCACCACCTGCGCGGCCAGTTGGCGCAGACCGCCGACACCGTCACCTATCAGGCGGGCACCCCACTCGATACCGTCTACGCCGATCTCATCGCCATGGAGCGGATGCTGCCGGCGTCTCCCGGCGTCATCGGCATCCAGACCCTGGGTGGTGCGCTCAGCACCGGCACCCACGGCCAGGGGCTGCACCAGTCCGCCCTGTGCGATGCGGTGGCAGCCATGACAGTGATGCTGGCCAGCGGCGACATCATCCGGGTGGATCGCACCGACTCGCGCTTTGGCGCCTTCGTGATGGGCATGGGGATGCTCGGCATTTTGCTCGACGTCACCCTGCAGACCGTGCCCAACCGCATCATGCGCTGCACCAAGTTCACCACCGACTATCCCTTCCTGCTGGCGCACAACGAGCGGCTCAACCGCGAGCACGCCTTCGTGAAGAGCTGGTGGTTCGCCTGGACCGGCGAGAGCCACATCTGGCTGGTGGAGCCGGCCTCCGAGGAGGAGGTGGCCCGTTACCGCGCCGGTGGCAGCGAGCCGCTGCTGCTGGAGGGCGACATCGACGCCCGCATGAATGCCACCATAGATGCGACTCTGCAGAAGATGGCCAAGGACACCAAGGATGAGGCGCTGGCCGGCGAGCACTTCGAGACGGTGCGCCGCTTCAAGGATGCCTCCGATCTGGTGGGCAACGTCTACCAGATCCTCTGCAAGGGGATCCCGGCGCCCCAGATCAACTGCGAGGTGGCGGTGCCGCTGCATCGCATGAACGAGGCGCTGGAGACCCTGCAGGCGTGGCAGCAGGCCAACCCCGGCGTGCTGCACTATCCCTTTATCCTGCGCTGTACCGGCCCCTCCAAGGCCTGGCTCAGCGCCGCCTATGATCAGTCGGTGTGCTGGATCGGGTTCCTGGTCTATCTGGCGGCGGACGGCACCTTCGTCAACGGCTCCATGGAGCAGATGCGCGAGCTGCAGCAACTGCTGGTGCCGCTCGGCGGCATCCCGCACTTTGGCAAGCACCTGGCGATGGATCTCTACGACTTCCCGGCGCTGCTGCCGCGCTGGCACGACTTCCTGGCCCTCAAGGGCGAGCTCGACCCCCACGGTCGCTTCGAAAACCGCTGGCTCGCCGACCTGTTTGCCAACCGGTAAGGATCTGACATGACCGATATGCAAGATACTCGTATCCCTGTGACCCTGCTGACCGGCTTTCTCGGCAGCGGCAAGACCACCTTGCTCAACCACTGGGTCAAGCAGCCGGAGCTTGGCGAATGCGCTGTGCTGATCAACGAGTTCGGCTCGGTAGGGCTGGATCACCACCTGGTGCAGCAGGTGGACGAGCAGGTGGTGCTGCTCGATTCCGGCTGCATCTGCTGCTCGGTGCAGGGCTCCCTGGTGGAGGCGCTGCAGGGGCTGTTTATGAAGGCCATCCAGCGCAAGATCAAACCGTTCAAACGGCTCATCATCGAGACCACTGGCCTCGCCGATCCGGCCCCCGTGCTGTTCACGTTGAGGGAGGAGGGCTTTATCGCCCAGCGTTACCGCTTCGACGGTACCGTCACCGTGGTGGATGCCGGCCATATCGAGCAGCAGCTGGCGGCCCAATATGAAGCGGTGAAACAGGTGGCGCTGGCGGATCTGCTGGTGGTGAGCAAGGGTGACCTGGTGGATGGCGAGCAGCTGGAGCGGGTCGAAGCCCAGCTGGCGGCCCTCAATCCGGCGGCCCCGATCGAGCGGGTCAGCAACGGGGTGCTCTCGCCCGCCGTGCTGGAGAAGCTGGGTGCCTACAACGAGGCGGCCGGGCGCGACGTGCGCCAGCTGCTGGCCTGGCTGCGTACCGAATCCCCCAAGCAGGGGCTGGCCTCGCCGATGCAGCCGAAGATGAAGCCGTTCGCCGCCAAGGTTGGCACGGCCGCGCCGACCCACTTCGAGCACGGCAATATCGAGAGTTTCTCCCTGCGCATCGGCGAGCCGCTCAAGCCGTCCCGCCTGCTGGCCGCCATCGACGCGGTGCAGGCGCAATACGGCGATGCCCTGCTGCGGCTCAAGGGCATATTGCAGCTGGAGGGAGAGAGCCAGCCGGTGGTGATCCACGGCGTTCATGGCCAGCTCTATCCGCTGCAGGCGCTGGGAGAGTGGCCGGAAGGCAAGGCCCAGTCCCGGCTGGTGTTCATCGTGAAGAGTCAGGACAAGGCGGGCATAGAGCGGTTGTTCCTTGATACGCTCAAGGCGCCCGAGCCCAGCCTGGAAGAGCAGCTTAGAGCCATGCTCGGCCAGCCTGATGCCTGATGTAATGAGATGACCCGCGCTTGTGCGGGTCTTTTTTTGTCTGAAGAGGAGGTGGCTGCAGATGCCCGATAGCACACACATGGTGACCCCTGCCCAGCGCAAATGGCTGCCGCCGCTCACGGCGGTTGGTTTCTTCATGCAGACGCTGGATGGCACCATCCTCAATACCGCCCTGCCGAGCATGGCCGAGACCCTGGGCGAGAGCCCGCTGCAGATGCAGTCGGTGATCATCGCCTACATGCTGACGGTGGCGCTGCTCATTCCCGCCTCCGGCTGGCTGGCGGACCGATTTGGCACCCGCCGCATCTATCTGGCCGCCATCCTGCTGTTCACCTTGGGCTCCTTGGCCTGCGCGGCCGCCAACTCCCTGCCGCTGCTGGTAGCGGCGCGGGTGCTGCAGGGGATCGGTGGCGCCCTGCTGATGCCGGTCGGCAGGCTGGCGGTACTGCGGGTCTACAGCAAGCACGAGCTGCTGCGGGTGATGTCGTTCGTCACCATCCCCGGCCTGGTGGGGCCGCTCATCGGCCCGGCACTGGGGGGCTGGCTGGTGGAGGTAGCGAGCTGGCACTGGGTGTTTCTCATCAACCTGCCGGTGGGGTTGCTCGGCTTTATCGCCAGCTGGTACTTCATGCCGGATCTGCGCCAGAGCACGGCCAAGTTCGACTGGCAGGGGTTCGTGATGTTCAGCGCCGGCATGGTGCTGGTGTCGGTGGGCCTGCAGGGGCTGGGGGAGCACAGCATCTCCACCGGCTGGGCACTGTTTGCCCTGCTGTTCGGGCTGGCCGCCATGGCGAGCTACTGGCTCTACGCCGCCAATGCCGAGGAGCCGCTGTTCGGGTTGGGGCTGTTCAAGACCAGCACCTTCGCCATCGGCATCTGGGGCAACCTGTTTGCCCGGCTCGGCAGCGGCGCCATGCCGTTTCTCACCCCGCTGTTTCTGCAACTGGGGCTCGGCTTCTCGCCGAGCAAGGCGGGGATGACCATGATCCCCACCGTGCTGGGGGCCATGCTGACCAAGACGCTGGTGAACAAGCTCATTCCGCGCATCGGCTATCGCCGCATCCTGATCGGCAACACCCTGGCGCTGGGGGTGATGATCGCCAGCTTCTCCCTCATCGACAACCAGCTCCCCTACGGGGTGCTGCTGGGCTGGCTGATGGTGTTCGGCGCCATCAACTCGCTGCAGTTCTCCGCCATGAATACCCTGACCCTGCAGGATCTCAGCCCGGAGTTTGCCAGCAGCGGCAACGGCCTGCTGTCGGTGGTGATGCAGCTCTCCATGAGCCTGGGGGTGGCCATCGCCGCCAGCCTGCTGGGGCTCTTCTCTGCCGGCTCGTCGGCGGCGGATGGTCAGTGGCTGGGGGGCTTTCACCTCACCTACCTCTGCATTGGCCTGATGTCGATGCTGGCGGCGCTGATCTTCGCCCAGCTGGCGCGGGACAAGCGCTGAGCCGCAGGCTCAGGGGGTCGGCAGGTAACTTACCTGGCAGGGCAGCTGGGTCAGCAGCCCGGCCAGGTGGGCGGTTTCCAGCAGGAAGGTCTGCTCGGGGTGGCCCGGGGTCCAGGTAAAGGCCTGGTGGGTCATGAGAGCGGGATCCACCAGCAGCGGGATGTCGGCGCGGGGCAGGAAGGGGCAGACCGCGCCCGGCAGGCAACCAATCTCGGCCTGCATCTCGTCGGCGGTGCAGATGGAGGGCTTGGCGCCGAGCGCCGCCTTGACCGCCTTGTTGTCGAGCCGGCCGTCCCTGTGGGTCAGCAGCAGGGCGAAGCGGCCATCCTTGAACTTGAGAAACAGGGTCTTGCTGAATTCGGCCTGCCAGCCGAGGCGGGCTCTCACCTTTTCATCGGTGGCGTAGTCGAGGATGGGTTCGTGCTCGAAGCGCTGGTGGGGCAGCCCGGCCAGCAGCTGGCAGTTGAAGTCGTGAATGGTATCGAGTGGCATGGGGTTCTCCTGTGATGGCGGCCATCCTGCCACTTGCACCGGCGCAGGCCCAATCACGGTTTCTTATCCGTTATCAGCTCCGTCCATCAACAACAAGGGCACCGCGAGGTGCCCTTGTTGTTCAGTGGTGCTGCAATTCGCCCGCTGCCCAGTGAAAGGGGATGGGGCAGAGCCGTTGGGAGGCCTTGTCATAACGCTCCCACAGCTCACCGAGAGTGCGGCCATCCAGCGGATGGCGCAGGGTAGGGGCCAGTTCGGCCAGCGGCCAGAGCACGAAGGCATTGCTGAGGATCTCGCCGCGCGGCAGCACCAGCGGTGTCTCGCAGACCAGCTCGCCATAGAGCAGCAGATCGAGATCCAGGGTGCGCGGGGCGAACTTCTTGGCGTCCGGCTCGCGGCCGTGGGCAAACTCCATGGCGCGCAGTCGCTGGCACAGGGTCGCCAGCGGCAGCTCGGTATCGGCGCCCACCACCAGGTTGTAGAAGGGGCGGCCGTTGAAGCCCACCGCCTCGCTCTCGAACACCCGGGAGACCTGCAGCTCGCCAAACTCGGCCTGCAGCGCATCGAGGCCGGCGCGGATATGACGCTCCCGCTCGATGTTGGATCCCAGGCTGATATAGATACGGGTCATCAGTTGGCGCTCGCGGCCGGGGTGCGGTGACGCAGGATCTCGACGCCGACGCCGGCGGCATTGGGGACGGCGCCCGGTTTGGTCAGGGTGACCTTGACCCACTGTACCCGTTCGTCGGCCAGCACCAGCATGGCGACCTGTTCGGCCATGGTTTCGACCAGCTCCACCACCTTGCTGGAGGCGTGATCACAGATCTTGCGAGAGAGGGTGGCGTAATCCAGTGCCAGCTTGATATCGTCGGTTGCGGCGGCGGGGCGGTTGTCGAACCCCATCTCGAGGTCGAAACAGAGCTTCTGGCGAATGCCTTTCTCCCACTCGTATACACCGATAGTGGTCAAAACCTCGAGTCCGCGAATAAACACCTTGTCCATGACAGTACTTCTTCTTTACTCTTGATGGGCTGTGATGACAGCGCAGGGATGCAGGCCTGGCCAGCGGATGAGTGCCGGCGGCCGGTTTGGGCGACACGCGTTGGGCAACCCCACGTCGGCGCCAGAGAATGTGGCCCGCATCATACCCCATTCATATCGTGGTAAAAACGACCAAGATGACGGCCCTGACGATTTTGATGATTATTCTGGCCTACCTGGGCGGCTCGCTGTCCAGTGCGGTGCTGGTTTCCCGCATCACGGGTCTGCCGGATCCCCGTGATCACGGCTCCCACAACCCGGGGGCCACCAATGTGCTGCGCCTCGGTGGTCGGCTGGCGGCCGTGGTGGTGTTGCTGCTCGATGTGCTCAAGGGCACCGCTCCCGTCTACCTCGCCTGGTATCTGCAGATCAAACCCGTCTACCTCGGCTTTATCGGGGTGGCAGCCTGTCTCGGCCACATGTACCCCATCTTCTTCCACTTTCGTGGCGGCAAGGGAGTGGCCACGGCGCTCGGCACCATGATGCCCATCGGCTTCACCATGGGGGGCGCGGTGATCGGCACCTGGTTGCTGGTGCTGCTGGTGAGCGGTTATTCGTCGCTGGCCTCCATCATTACCGTGTTGCTGACTCCGCTCTTTACCTACCTGCTCAAGCCGGAATACACGCTGCCGGTGTCGCTGCTCTCCTGCCTCATTCTGATCCGCCATCACGAGAACATTGCTCGCCTGCTGAAGGGGGAGGAACCCAGAGTCTGGGGCCGCCAGAATCGCGCCGAGCAGGAAGAAGTGCTGGAAATGGATGATCCTGAGCAAAAAAGAGACGAACGAGACAAAAAGTGAAATTTCCCGTTGACCACCTGCCTTAAAATCCGTTTAATAGCGCCCACGCCCAGATAGCTCAGTCGGTAGAGCAGGGGATTGAAAATCCCCGTGTCGGCGGTT